>CALMJO010000542.1 GCA_937864375.1 uncultured Spirochaetota bacterium | reverse complement strand
CACCTCTCTATTCGTCGGCAGCGTCAGATGTGTATAAGAGACAGCTTCCTGCCGTCGGTTACCACGATGCGCCATTTCTACAATTCCATGGGCATCAGTTACCGGGAAAAGGATTTCCTGCTTTTCCCCGGCGCGGAGCAGCAGCCAGGGGGCGCCCTTCCCCGCGCATGGCTCGCGCGCGCGGGGGCAATGGGGACGCGCTACGTGCGCAGGCTTGGCTCGGCCGGGAAGGAAAAATAGCGCCACCTCGCACTGGATGCCCCGAAATATAGCTTCAACCAGTCAGCCCCATGATTCGATAATAAAGTGGAAGCCCCGTCCGCGCGCGTCGATACGCCCGGCCTGTGAGCATACATGGAATATGGAAGGTAGCGCATGAAGATTATCGTCAACATGATATTGCAGACGAAGAAGGGAAGCCTGCAGCTCATCATGGAGGAGATGCACGGACGGGGGTGCGAGCTGCAGCGCATCCAGAGGAGAGAGAATACGGAGGAGAGCGATACCTACGACCTGGAGGTGATCGCGGAGGATGTCCTCACCGTCAACGGTTTCGTCGAGGCGGTCACCCAGCCCAGGGCGGGGGCGAGGCTCATCCAGATCGAAAATGTCCTCGAGGAGAGCGTCGCGGGGGGGCTCCTCACGGTATCGGGGAAGCTTCCCATAGAGTCGGCGGATGATTACGAGATCAAGCTCCTGGGCGCCACGGGCATCCTCCTGGACAAGATCGCACAGGGGAAGGGAGCTGATTTTTCGGGCGTCTCCCGCGCCGTGCTGTCGGTCTCGGCGGTGAGGGAGAAGGCGGAGGCGCAGAGGGAGCAGATCTACCAGCGGCACGCGCTCCTGGAGCGGGACAGCGTGATCTTCCACCGGTTCACGGGACTGAACTCCTACCCGCTCATCGTCCGGTACCAGCAGATGGAGGACCTGATCCGCACCATGCAGGCGGTCTCCGCCGGCTTCTGCGCGGTCCGACTCGTCGAGGCGGAGGATCTGGACGACCTGGGAGACTACGAGCAGATACGCGAGGCCGTGGACGTGCCCATGCTGTGCGCGGCGATCGAGGAGATCCCCCTGTGCATACTCACCGAAATCATCCATATGGTGGAAAAGAGCCGAATGGAGTTTTACGAATGCAACCTGGGCATGATCGGGATCAACGCGAGCGCGTTGAGGCTCACGAGACTCCTCCTGTCCCTGGGCTGCCCGCGGGTCCTGGGCTACGATAACAACGAGAAGCTCATGATGCTCTTTGAAAAGTCGGGCGGGCTCGCCACCACGCCGGAGAACATCTTCAACAATTCGGACGTGATCCTCCTTTTCAAGAACCATTTCACGGTGGACGACCTCCACCGGATCCGAAGCGGGCAGAAGTTCCTTTCGCTGATCGAGGAGGACTCGATCGAGAAAAACATAATCTCCGAGAAGGGGATACGCACCCACGTGTCGCGGGACCAGATCGACACCACGCTGGTCTTTCCCGGGCTTCTCAGGGGCCTGCTCAGGGGCGGACGGGTCGCCTACGACAACGACACGATCATCGAGATCGCGCGCAGGCTCAAGAACATCCGTTCAAGGGAGGCGAGCGTCTATACGCCGATGGGCGGGATTCACGCGCGGCTGGAGGAGATCGTCTGCGCGGAGCTGTAACTCACTGGCCGCCTATTACCATCCATTGCAGATCTTCGTAGCTGAAGACGCGGCAGGTGCGCGCTTTGCCGCCCATGAGGACCTGTCCCCGCGCGCATGCGGTCCAGGCCGCAGCGCCGTCGTCGGTGACCAGCGGGCTCATCAGGGATTCACTGCGCGCGCTCACGCGAACGAGCCCGTCCATGCTCGCGATGACGGTGCCTTCCCCGGCGGCGTGAAAGATTTTTTCCATGTCGATCTGCACAATGAACACGCCCCTGGGGACTCCCTGCCGGTAGACGTTTCCCGCGATGAGCATCCGGTAGCTGCCCGAGCTCCGCGGGAATTCGCTCACGTCCTCGAGGTGGAGCGGCGCTTTTTTGCCCCCGAAGCACCGCCCCAGCGGGCTGTCGGGCTTGTAGGTTTTGAGGTTCTTGGCGAAGAGATCGTCGTTCGCCATCGTGTAGATCACCGTGCCGTTTCCATTGACCAGTATAAAGTCCGAGTAGTTGCCCTGCGTGACCGCGCGCAGCATCTCCGTGATGCCCTCCCGCTCCAGGAGGTAAAATCGGTCCCCGCCCGAATTCATGAGCTGGAGGTGGGTGAGGTTGTCTATGAGCGCGCGCTTTTCTATGACCGCGGTCGCGCGCGCCATGTCTTTTTCGCAGAGAGCGAAGAAGGCGCGCAGGGGATCGCTGGGAGTTTCCCGGGCGGGCCTGTCGCCGGGCATGCGCGTCCCCGTCGTGCAGCAGGTTGCGACGATGACGAGCGCGAGGACCGGTAACAGTTTCCTCATTGGGGCCTCCGGGTGGGGGACGACCGGGCCGCCCGGCGTCCCCCGTGGAATAGGTGCGGCCGGGTCACACCTATAATATCTGTTTAATAAAGGATTTTCTCAATACCCTTTTTCCGGAGGGTCCGGATAAATGACTTCTTCCATCCCCGCCCCAGGAACTCGTCCGCGGCGTAGACCGCCAGGGATTTCCCGGTGACCTTAACGCCGTCCGCAATCCTGGACAGCCCCTGAACGCAGCTGGGGCAGGTGGTGAGCACGGTGCAGCGGTTCCCCGGCTCCTGCATGGAAATGTTGCGCGCCTTGCGCTCCCGCAGCAGGTTCGAAATGTCCGGGGTCGAAAGGGCGAGCGTGCCTCCCTCGCCGCAGCAGTTGGGAACCATGACCGGCGCCGTGTTTAAGAGCGTCCCGAACGTCTTGGGCGCGCCCAGGGTCTTGAGCGGGGTGTGACACGGCTCGTGGTAGAGGAGGCCCTCCCGCGGCGTGGAGGATGCATACAGCCCCTGGGAAGCAAGGTACTCGGTTATGTCCATGAGCGCGGCGCCGTTGAAGATGTTGTCCACCTCGTATTTTTCGAGCATCTCCCGGCAGGTACCGCACGACACGAGGACGTGGCTGATCTCCAGGTAGCCCAGCAGGTCGGCCACGCGGTGCATCACCACGCGGTTCTCGTAGCTCTTCATGTCGGCCTGGTCGGCGCGGCCGTTGGCGAGCATGGGATAGCCGCAGCAGAGATATTCGGGGAGGATCACGGTGCGCACCCCGGCGCGGTACAGCATGGCGATGGTCGCGATGCTGATGTCGGGGAACATGCGCTCGGAGCCGCATCCGGGGAAGTACACGACGCTCCCGCGCACGGGAACGTCGGGGTTCTCGAAGACGCACAGTATGCTTGCGCCCTTGATGCCCAGCAGCTCGCGCAGGGTCCTGGAACCCGACCGGGGAAGCCTGCCGCGCAGCATCGCCTCGGTCTTGGGCGCGACTGCGGCCGCAATACCGCGAAAGGGCTTCACCAGGTAATGACCCGCGCGCTGTGCCGTGTAGCCCAGCCCGAGCAGCACCACGCGGAAAAGCCTGTTGGCGTAATAGCCCCTGCGCTTCAGGTAAAAGAGCGTAAGCCAGGTGAGCGGCTTGAACCTGGCCTTGCGCCGCTGGACCATGAGATCGCGCATGGCCAGCGTGATGTTCCCGAAGTCGATCTTCACCGGGCAGGGGACGGCGCACTTGTGGCACATGGTGCAGTGGTCCGAGATCTCCCTGAGCCTCTTGAAGTGACGGAACGAGAGCGACTTGGAGGTCTGCGCCTCGTAGAGCACGGCCTCGGTGACGAGCGCGACTCCCAGGATCTTGTTGCGCGGG
The DNA here is from genome assembly GCA_937864375.1 of uncultured Spirochaetota bacterium. Classification (GTDB taxonomy): domain Bacteria; phylum Spirochaetota; class UBA4802; order UBA4802; family UBA5368; genus FW300-bin19. The sequence continues at coordinate 1,575 of CALMJO010000542.1, read as the reverse complement.
TTGTAGAACATGGTGCCGCACGGGTAGTGCGTGTTGCATGTGGACTTGCATTTCCCGCAGCGCACGCACGAGGCGATCGAGGTGGAAAGCTTTTCGAGGTCGGCGGCCTTGAGGATGAATGCCTCGAGCTCCAGCAGGTTGAACGAGGGCGTGTAGATGAGGCCCTGGGGAAAGTCGGCGCTGAGCTTCCCCGGGTTGAAGAGGTTCCCCGGATCGCTCTCGCGCTTGTACCCGGCGTACACGTCCATGACGTCCTGTCCCACGTACTTGAGCTTGGTGAGCCCTATTCCGTGCTCGCCCGACACCACGCCCCCCAGGCGCACCGCCTCGCGCATCACCGCCCCGGCGGTCTCGTCGGCCTCGCGCATCATGAGGTAGTCGTTGGAGTGCACCGGGATGTTGACGTGCACGTTCCCGTCGCCCGCGTGCATGTGGGTCGCGATGACGATCCTCCTGGTACGCTCGGCGTCAGCGGCCGCGTTGAAATCGCGGATGAGCTCGTCGTAGCCGTGGAAGGCCCTGGGGAAATGAGCGATGACGTCCTCCTGGAATCCCAGGCGTATCTCCCCGCCCTGGATCCTCCGGAAGCTGCCGCCGTCCTGGACGGTGCTCCTTATGCCGCCCTCGAGCCCCGTGAGGAGGCCGCTGTACTGGTCCTTGATCTCGACCACGCGCGCGATGAAGGAGTCCAGCCGCGCGTGGGCCCCCCCGGCCTCGCCCGATTTTTTCCGCGAGAGGAGGAGGTCCACGATGCGGCCGGCGACGGCGATGTCGTTCGCGAGCTCCTTCTCCAGGTTCATGCGCTCTATGAAGTCGGCGAAGTCGGGGAGCCTGTCCAGGGGGATGACCACGTCCTCGTTCAGCTTGAAGGCGTTGGTGTGGCGCGCGATCGCGCCCAGGTTCTTGCGGTCCTTCCAGTAGAGGGCGCACTCCGCGTCGTCGCGCGCGACGCTCCCCTCCGTGTTGTATTTTCCAACCATGGAGAGCACGCGGGCGCAGGCTTCCTCGAGCGCGCGGTCGTCGTTGGACTCTATGTCCACAAGGAGCACCGCCTTGGGGATCTCGGCGCGCGGCGACTTGTTGCGGTAGTTGATGGCGAGCACGTATTTCTCGTCGAAGTGCTCGAGCGCGGTGAGGAAGACGTCCGGGTCGCCCGCGAACGCGGAGGTGATGTCCACGATCGCGCGCGAGGCGTTGATGAGGTTGGTGCCGAAAAATTCAAGGCAGATGGTTTTACAAAACGCGAAAGGCCGGTAGAGCACGAAGGACGCGGACACGATGATGCCGTCGCCTCCTTCCTTCTGCACGCCGGGAAGCCCCCCCAGCGCCTTGTTGGTGATGTCCTTGCCCAGCCCCTTTTTCCGTATCTCCGTCCCCGTGAGCGTGATGCTTTTTACGGGCGCGGCCGTCGCGACGCCGGCGATGCAGACGTCGAACACGACGGTGTCGTGCGGCTCGATCTTACGGTGGGGATGGTCCCGGCGCGCGACCTCGAGGGTGCGCCCCTGCGCGTCCACGATCCGGAAGGAGTGGAGGTTGTCGATCGCCGTTCCCCACATGACGCATTTTTTCCCG
>CALMJO010000541.1 GCA_937864375.1 uncultured Spirochaetota bacterium | reverse complement strand
CACTTCCCTGTTGCAGCGCGCCCATTCACCCACGGGTGTATCGAAATCCGAGATCACGAAGTAGATGCCGGCGAGCAGCCCCAGGAGGCTCCTCGTGCCCCGGTGATCGGTGTAGTTCGCGAGGTAATCGCGCAGGTTCCTGTCGTCAAGGAGGTCGTAGCGCGCGTCGTCCAGGGAATTCATCTCGGTGTAGAAATTCACCACCCGGGCGAGCTGCTCGTCGGTAAAGCCGAGCTTCCGGATTTCGGCGGGGAAGCGGACCCGCGTGCCGTTGAAATTGAACACGGGGCCGGGCTTGCGCGCGTGGCCCCACCGGACGGCATCGGGCCGTCCCAGCTGCCGGAGGACGTCGCCCAGGCGCCCCCTGTCGCCGTTGGCGATCAGGTGGCATCCCACGTCCAGCCGGAAGCCGTCCTTCATGTGCGAGGCGTATCGGCCCCCCACGTAGCCGTGCCTTTCGAAGAGGTCCACCTGGGCCCTGCCGGAGTGCTGGAGGAGCGCGGCCACGGCGCTTCCGCCTATTCCGCTGCCGATGACGATGACCCTGTCCGCGGACTGCGAACGATCCTTGCGACTGGAATTGTGCATGGCTGTTACCTTTTTATTTTTCGTGTCCCCGGACGGGCAGGGGCGCGACCGATCGACACCACCCGCAGGGGAGGAAGGACTCGAACGCGGGACGGTCGCGCGCGCGGCAAATCGCATAATGCGCGCGCCGCACCGGACGCCTTACGCGTATACCCGCTCGATCTCCCTGCGAAACTCTTCGAACGTATAGGGCTTTAAAATCGCCCCGCTGAATCCGAACCTCGTGTAGTCGGTGACGGTGAGGTCCTGCGCGTAGCCGGTGGACACGATCACCTTCGCCGCGGGATTGATCTCCCTGATTTGCTTCACGGTCTCGATTCCCCCCATCCCGCAGGTGATCGTGAGGTCCAGGATGATAAGCGCGAAGGGGGCGCCCGATTCCTTCGAAGCGCGGTATTCGCTGATGGCGTCCTCGCCGCGCTTCACGCAGACGGGCTCGAATCCCAGGTGCTTCAGGATGTTCGCCCCGATTTTCAATATGAGCTCCTCGTCGTCCATGAGGAGCACCCTCCCGGAATGCTTCCCGACCGGGGCGCGCGCCTCGGGGGCGGGAGCGAGCTTTTCACGGCTTGCGGGGAGATAGACTGAGAATAGGGAGCCCTCGTTCACCCTGGAGGAAACCTCGATGTGCCCGTGATGCTTCTTGACGATCGAATAGGAGATTGCCAGCCCCAGGCCCTCGCCTCCGGGCCTCGTGGTGAAATAGGGTTCGAAGATGTCGTGCAGCAGGTCGCCGGAGATCCCCTTGCCGGTGTCCTGGAAGCGTATCCGGACATAGGCCCCTGCCTCGAGGTGCGGCGTGCGATTCGTGATCGTGACGTTTTCGGCGCTCACGTGGAGCTGGCCGCCCGACGGCATCGACTGCTTCGCGTTGATGACGATGTTCTGGATCACCTGCGAGATCATGCCGGCATCCACCGCCGCGTTCATGAGGTCGGGAGCGAGGGTATACTTCACCTCGATGTTCGACCCCGCCATGGAGAAATGCACGGTTTCCCGGATGAGCTCCGTCATGGACACCAGGCTCTTCACGATGATCCCGCCCCTGGAAAAGGTGAGGAGCTGGGTGCTCAGGTCCTTCGCCCGGGCCGAGGCGTTGCGGATATCTTGCAAAAGGCCGTAGATGCCGTCGGAGGGCGCGGTCTTCTCGAGTGCCAGCGATGCGCTGGCGAGCACGCCCGTGAGGATGTTGTTGAAGTCGTGCGCGATGCCGCCCGCGAGGAGCTCAAGGTATTCGTTCTTCCTCATGCGCTCCAGCGCGCGCGCCTGGTCGAGGAAGAGTTTCATGATCGATATCATCGACAGGACGGTGAACACGGTTACACCCACGAGGAATATGGGGAAGACGCGAATGGAGAAGAGCCCCGTTTCCATCTCGCGCGCGGCTATCAGGAGG
>CALMJO010000540.1 GCA_937864375.1 uncultured Spirochaetota bacterium | reverse complement strand
TCATCGCCCTTACTCCTTTATCTCATCCATCTCCCATGAAAGGCGCCCCCACGACACGCTTTCATTTACAAACGCCGTGAAAAGTTGTAGAAATGCATTCCACGGTTTCGTATGCTCGTTTCCGGTACGCCGGTTCGACCCGGCGGTTCGACTTCATCCTCCGGAGGAACTGCATGCGACTCTCGACCATCATCCGCGGTATGCGGCAGAAAAGCCTTTTCGCATCCTTTCGCGCGATGGGGGCTCTGACCCCTTTCTACAGGCTCAGTTTCGCCGCGTCGGCGTTCACCTGCAGCCTGGTGCGCCTCCTCGCAGACGGGCCCGTTCCCTTCGAGAAGATTGCCTCCAGGCTCGCGAAGGACTCGGGATCGCACGGGCTCCTCAGGGCATGGCTGGACCTGGGGGTGCGCGTCGGCGAGCTTGGCAGGGGCGCACGTGGCTATTCCCTGAAGGGATATTCGAGAATGATCGCAGCCCCGGAGCGCGACCCGCACGCGGCGCTCTTTCAGGAGGCGCTGAGCCTGCATCACGACCTGATCATGAATACGCCGGGCAAGTGCGCGCGCGGCGAGAAGTGGCGCCCGGAGGAGCACGACGGCCGGCTCATCGCGCGATCTTCGCGCCTGGGGGAGCCGGTGGTGATGGAAGCCGTCGATCGGACCTTTCCGCGGAAGGGCAAGGTCCGCCTTCTCGAGATCGGCTGCGGCTCCGGCGTGTATATCCGCCACGCGGCTGAAAGAAACCCGTCACTTACCGCGGTGGGGATTGAGCTGAGCGAACAGGCCGCAGTCTATGCCCGCGACAATATTCGTGAATGGGGCCTGGAGGGACGCGTACGCATCGAGAACGCCGACATCCGGAAGTCCGCGCCCGCCGGCGGCTTCGACGTCGCGACGCTGCACAACAATATCTATTACTTTGCGGAGGAGACCCGCACGGACCTGCTCCGGCACGTGAAAAGCCTCCTGAATCCCGGCGGCATGCTTCTCCTGACCACGCCCTGTCCCGGCGGAAGCCCCATGAGCGAGCTCCTTAACCTGTGGGGCTGCGCCACGGAAGGGTGCGGTCCCCTGCCCTCGGTCGCATCGATGAAGGAGCATTTCACCGATGCGGGCTTCACGCGCTTCGCCGCGAAGAGCCTGCTGCCGGGCGACCAGTACTATGCCTTCACGGGATACGCCATTCCGTAAAAATGCTTCACGACAACGGCGTGTAAGAACAGGGGATAGGGGGATGGATGAGATCGGGGGATGAGGGATTGGTTATAATTTCAAGTAGTGACCGTAAATTCGGCCACCCCAATCCTAATCGCATTAATCGCCTTTATCTCCTCATCCCGCTGGAAGGCTGCCCCCGCTGGAAACACCCTTCGACTCCGCTCAGGATGACCGTTTCTTCTGTTGTTACGGTTAACCTTTCATGGTGAGCCCCTCGACGGGCTCGGGATAAACTTCGTCGAACCATGCTGAACGACCTGGGGGTTTCTGCTCGGCAAATTTTCCTTTTATCTGCTCATCCTGTTTGATATTGCCGTGATATGCCTCCATCTCTTCCATCGCCGTTGATCCTTTATCTCTTCCATCCCCCTTGAAGGGCGCCCCTGCGAAAAGCGCCATTCGACTCCGTGCGGCAGGGCATGGACTGTACCGTGGTAAACTGTACATGTTGACAAAATTGATTGATAATCACATTCAGATTCCGGCGGTTCTGCGCACCGCAGGTTTAATCGATTCCGGTCCAAAAAATGCCCGCGCGGGGGCTTTTTTATTGACACTCAGGGGACGTGGCGCTTTATTTTATGGGCACCTTGAATAATTGATTTTTCATATCAACGCAAATTGAAAAATTCAATTTTATCCGTGTTTTGGTCCGCCATGGATTGACCCGGGTTGCATTCTTGGTTACTTTATTCAATCCAGCACGCGCCGGTGACGAACGTGAAGCGAGGACTTGGGAACAGCGATGGCATACATAGTCATAGATAACGAACGATGCAAAGGCTGCTATTTCTGCATGAAATATTGCCCGCGCACCCTTATTAAAAAATCAACGGACCACAACAGGCAGGGCTACTTCCCCGCCGAGTTCGACAGGGAGCAGGAGGAGCGCTGCACCGGCTGCAAGACCTGCGCCCAGATGTGTCCCGACACCGCGATCGAGGTGTACAAATGACGGAACTCAAGCTCACCAAAGGGAACATCGCCCTCGCCGAGGGAGCGATACAGGCAGGGTGCCGGTTCTACTTCGGCTATCCCATCACTCCCCAGAACGACATACCCGAATACCTGTCGCGCAGCCTTCCCAAGGTGGGCGGAACTTTCATCCCCGCCGAAAGCGAAATCGCCTCCATCAACATGGTCATGGGCGCCGCTGCCGCGGGCAAGCGCGCAATGACCTCGTCGTCCGGCCCTGGAATCTCGCTCATGCAGGAGGCGCTCTCCTAC
>CALMJO010000539.1 GCA_937864375.1 uncultured Spirochaetota bacterium | reverse complement strand
GATCTAGTACGGTCTCGTGGGCTCGGAGATGTGTATAAGAGACAGCTCCTATTTCTTCGCCGCGTCCTTCTTGTCGGGAACCGGCGACTTTTCGAGCTCTACGCCCTGGTCCCGGAGTTTTTTCAGGTACTTGTCGGGATCTTTAAGGAAGGTCTCGGGGCAGCCCTTGCAGCAGAAGTAGATGCGCTCGCCCTTGTAATCGACGTAGACGTCCTTGTTGATCTTGTCGCCCATGACCGGGCAAAGGGTCTGCGCCTTGGACTTCGCGTCCTTTGGGGCGTCCGCCTTGCCGCACGCGGTGAAGGCGAGGGCGAGGGCGATTGCCAGTATGAGTACGATGCTCTTGGTAATCCTCATATAAATCCTCCGGGAATAAAAGTGTCCCCTGCCGCATAATAGGACAGGATTGTTAAATATAATGCGAACCGCCACGATGCTCAAGCAAAAATGTGGATTATTGGACACCTGGCCGGCTCGAGCCGAATTCATTTCCGCTGTTTGGCTTGACTTTTCCCTCCTGAGGGGCACCATGTTTTCGCAACACGCCGTTAGACATCCGCGGGAGGGCGTTTTTCATGAGAGGCACGCGTCTGTTGGTGTTCGTTCTGCTGGGCGTCATCCTGTTCCTGTGCGGAGTTTTTACCGGCCACGACTGGACCCTGTATTTCATGAAGATCGCGGACCTCCAGAACCCGGAGCTCTACTCCCGCTTCATGAAGTTTCCCGTCACCTTCATCTGCATGCTGCTCACCTGGCTCATCATGGGCAGCGGCGTGTCCGCGAGGGACACCTGGAAGCTCCGAACCGCGTATAGCCTGATCGTGCTGGGCGATATAATCTTCTTCTTCGACGTCCATTCCGTGGTCGGGGTATACAGCTTCGCACTGGCGCACCTCGTCCTCATCGTCCGCAACGCCGCCGGCCTGGGCGGCTTCCCCCGCAAGGGACGCCTGTGGATCCTGCTCGCGCTCATCATGGGCGGTTCCCTGGCGCTCATGTTCCTCGTGTTTTATCCCATGCTGAAGGGGAACATGCCCTATTTCAACCTGCTCCTGGGCTACGCGGTGATCGTGTCGGCCTCGCTCTGGGCGGCGCTCGCGGCCTTCCGCATCGGCTACTTCCCGCGCGGCAACGCCGTGCTCATCGCCGCGGGTGTCGCGTGCTTCTTCCTGAGCGACGTGTGCGTGGGCCTCTACCGGGCGCTTCCCAGGGACTACGACATGGTGTTCGCCACCTACGCGACCTGGTGGTTCTATGCCCCCGCACTCACGCTCACGGCGCTGAGCGGGTACGATCTTAAAAAGATTTCTGGATGACGGAGGGAACATGCTCAAGCCAAAGATCGCGCTCCTTCAGTTCCTGCAATTCCTCGCGTGGGGCTCGTGGCTCATCACCGCGGGCATCTACTGCTTTTCCGCCAGGGGGTGGAGCGCGTCACAGTTCGGGGCCATCTACTCAACGACCGGGCTCGCCGCGCTCTTCATGCCCGCGCTCGCAGGAGTCGTCGCCGACCGGTGGGTGAACGCCGAGCGCCTCTACGGGGCGCTTCATTTCGCCTGCGCGGCCTGCATGCTCTGCGTGCCGCTCATTGACGATCCCGGCACGCTCTTCTGGGTGATGCTCCTGAACATGTGCTGCTACATGCCCACCATCCCGCTCGTATTCTCCATTTCCTACACGCTCATGGAGGGGGCCGGCATGGACATCATCAGGGAGTACCCGCCGCTCAGGGTCTTCGGGACGCTGGGCTTTGCCGCAGGCATGTGGACTACGAGCCTCACGGGACTCGAGGCATCGCCGTGGCAGTTTTATATCTCGGCGGGCGCATCCTGCGCGCTGGGGCTTTTCGCGTTCACCCTGCCCGCGTGCCCTCCCCTGGGAAGGAGCGCGGGGAATTCGTGGGCCCGGGCGTTCGGGCTGGACGCGCTCGGGCTTTTCAAATCCAGGGACATGGCCCTCTTTTTTCTCTTCTCGCTCCTCCTGGGCGTGTGCATGCAGCTTTCAAACGCGTACGCAGGCGCCTACATCCACGACTTTGGAAGGATGCCGGAATATTCCGGTTCGCTCGCGATACGCTTCCCGGCCGTCATCGTGTCGGCGGGCCAGATGTCGGAGATGTGCTTCATCCTGGCGGTCCCTTTCGTGCTGCGGCGCTTTGGCATCCGGAAGGTTATGCTCATGAGCATGGTCGCGTGGGTCCTGCGCTGGCTCCTCCTCGCGTACGGCGATCCGGCCGAGGGGTTCCCGCTCATACTGGCGTCCATGATAATCTGGGGCGTGGCCTTCGACTTTTTCAACATATCGGGCTCGCTCTACGTGGAAACCAGGGCCCACCCGTCCATACGCTCGAGCGCACAGGGGCTCTTCCAGCTCATGGTGACGGGCGCCGGCGCGGTAATCGGAAGCTACGCGAGCGGGTGGCTCATCGACGCCTTCTTCACGGATGCGGGCGTGAAGGACTGGCGGGGCATTCTGCTGACCTTCGCCGCCTACAGCGGCGTTGTGGCGGCGCTCTTCTTCGTACTCTTCCGGCACCGGCACGATCCCGGGGAATTCAGGGATTTTCATCACTGACGCGCAAGGTCGAATCGTAAAGGCGGCTGCAATGAAAACGCTCATGCCTCTCACCTTCACACCGCTTCCCGCGCATGCGGTCACGCCCGGGGGCTGGCTCGCGCGGCAGCTCCGCATCCAGGCCGACGGGCTCACCGGCCGCCTGGACGAGTTCTGGCCCGACGTGCGGGACAGCGCCTGGTTCGGCGGCACGGCCGAGGGGTGGGAGCGCGCGCCGTACTGGCTGGACGGGCTCATCCCGCTCGCCTGGCTGTTAAAAGACCGGGGGCTCATGGAAAAGGCGACACGCTGCATGGATTACATCATGGAGCACCAGCACCCCGACGGATGGCTGGGTCCGCGGGAGGCCAACGTGACCAATCCCGAGGCCAAGGGCCGCTACGACATCTGGGCGCAGTTTCTGATCTTAAAAGTACTCGTCCAGTATTTTGAAATCACCGCGGACGAGCGGGCGGCACGCGCGGTGGAAAAGGGGCTCCGCCTCGTGGATGCGCTCATCGATTTCGTGCCGCTGTTCGACTGGGGGCAGGCGCGGTGGTTCGAGGCGCTTATCCCTATCGCATGGCTCTATGAGCGCGCGCCGGAGCAATGGCTTCCTGACCTTGCGGTGAAGCTGGAGGCGCAGGGATTCGGCTGGAAGGGCTTTTTCGCGCGGTGGCCCATTACGCGGCCTACGCCCAGGGGCAAATGGAACTTCATGGGCCACGTGGTGAACAACGCCATGGCGGTGAAGTCGTCGGCGCTGGCATGGCGCTTCTGGGGCGACAATGACGATCGCACGGCCGCCGACGCGATGATCCGCCTCCTGGACGAGCACCACGGGACGGCGCTCGGGACCTTCACAGGGGACGAGTGCCTGGCGGGAACAAGTCCCGTGCAGGGCACTGAGCTCTGCGCCGCCGTGGAATACATGTACTCGCTGGAACACCTGGCGGCGATCCTGGGAGATGCCGGGCATTCCGACCGGCTGGAGATGATCGCCTTCAATTCGCTGCCCGCGTTTTTCACGAGGGACATGTGGGCGCACCAGTACGTCCAGCAGGTGAACCAGGCGGAATGCAGCGTGAATCCCGCGATGCCCTGGACCACCAACGGCCCGGACGCGAACATCTACGGGCTGGAGCCGAACTTCGGCTGCTGCACCGCGAACATGCACCAGGGCTGGCCCAAGTTCGCGTCCCACCTCTGGATGCGCACGATGGACGGCGGAATCGCCGCGGTCGCCTACGCACCATCGACGATCGAGAGCCTGATTGGCGGCGTCCCGGTTGCCGTTCGCCTCGACACGGACTACCCTTTCCGGGAGAAGCTCAGCTTCTCAATTGAGTCCGATGATGAAATTGAATTTCCCCTGGTGTTCAGGATACCCGGATGGTGCAGGCATGCGGAGGTGACGCTCAACGGAAAGCCCCGGCCCGCCGGCGGGAGCGGGACCTGGATGAGGCTTTATGAAAAATGGGGCCGTCGATCCCGGGTGGACGTCACGCTCCGGATGGACACGGAGCTCGTCCGCCGTCCCGGCGGCGCGCTGAGCGTCCGGCGCGGCCCCCTCGTGTACGCGCTCGGAATCGCCGAACAGCGCACGATCGTCAACACCGACAAGCCCAACCGTGAGTTCCCGCACTGCGATTACGAGATGCGCCCCGCCTCGCCGTGGAACTACGCGCTGAACCGCGGCGCGGAGCCGCGCGTCCGGGAGCACGGCGTCGACGGCGAAACACCCTTCAGCAATGAGAGCCCGCCGGTGAGCATCGTCGTAAAGGCGCGCTTGCTCCCTGAATGGACGATGAACGTGTGCGCCGCCTCCGAGGTGCCGCCCTGTCCTGTCTCACCGGACGGCGGGGAAACGGAGCTCACCCTCGTCCCCTTTGGCTGCACGCACCTGCGCATCGCGGAGTTTCCCTGGTACGACTGACTCGGACGACTTCTACGCGGCCGGGTGAGAGGGTTGAGCGGCCATATTTTCGCATGCCTTTCGCACTGCTCATGGAAAAATGTTGACTGTGGCCTGATTCCCCGGTCACTATATGTCCATGAACACGGAGGGCGGTTTCGACATTTTAAAGGAAGCGCTTGCGCTTGCCCGAATACTTTCCGAATCCGGCGTCAACTGGGCCTTCGCCGGCGGTGTCGCGCTAGGCATCCATGGATATATCAGGGCGACCGAGGACATTGATATTGTAATCGATCCTCAGGGCATCGAAAGGCTGGACAGTATTCTAAAGCAACATGGCTTTATTATATCAAAAAGCACCATCCCGTTCAAGGACGGCTTTACCGTCCACAGGCGTGTGAAGATCACCGGGAACGATTATTTCGTGCTGGACGTCATGATCCCGCCGCCTGGATTCGCTTCCCTGCTCGACAACAGGGTGGAGGGACGGGTGGAGGGATTCCCCGTGTTCGTAGTGACCAGGGAGGACCTTATCCGTATGAAAAGACTCGCGGGGAGGGATCGAGACCTGGCCGATATCGCCGAGCTTGAGAAAACTCATGAATGATAAAACAGTCCCCGACTTCACTCCGGCATATAAAAAAATATTCTCGCTGGCCCGCGACCTGCGAACCCTGCGCCGGGCTTTCCCCCTTTCCGCCAGCGACCCCAGGGCCGAACGTGACCGCCGATTCCTGGAACACTGGCGGAACATCGAGCGTACGAACAGGAAGATGAAACCCTGACCCCCGCCGGCGTTATCGAAGCGCCTCGTCCATGCTCCCCGAGCGGAATCCCAGCACGTCGAGCGTCGTCCAAGTGAAGCCTAATTTCTTGAATTCAAGCGCGACCTCGGCGGGGATCGATCCGGACAGGAACGCTGGGAATTCCTCCCGCGGAATTTCAATGCGCGCGACCTCGCCGTGCGCCCTCACGCGGCAGGTGCGGAATCCCCGTTCATGGAGCAGCGCCTCGGCGCGGCCTATGCGCTCCATCAGGTCCGCTGTGAGCTCCGTTCCGTAGGGGACGCGCGTCGCCAGGCACGGCGCCGCGGGCCGGTCGTGCGAGGGCAGTCCGTACATGCGCGCGAGCTCCCGCACCTCGGGCTTCGCCAGGCCCGATTCCCGGAGCGGGCTTTTCACGCCCAGCTCCGTGAGCGCCTTTTTCCCGGGCCTGTAGTCTTTCTCGTCGTCGGCGTTGGTGCCGTCAAGGACGCAGGCGAGGCGCTCGGCGCGCGCGCGCTCCATGAGCGCGGAGAAGATTTCCTTTTTGCAATAATAGCAGCGGTCCGGAGGATTGGCCCTCACGCACTCATTGGCAAGCAGGTCGATCGGCGCCACCTCGTGAAGAACCCCCAGCATCCCGGCGATCTCCTCCGCCAGTCCGCGCTCCTCCGCCGCGTGAAGGTCCGACACGGCCGTGAGCGCGAGAACGCGCCCTCCCAGCACCTCGCGCGCAACGGCAAGCACGAGGGCGCTGTCTACGCCCCCGGAAAAGGCGACGAGCGCGCTCTCGCAGGAGCGAACCAGCTCCTTGAGGGAGGCGAGCTTCTTCATGATGTCGGGGGAGAGGCTCATGGGAGGTATATCCTCAGTTCTCACCCAGCATGTCGGCATCCACGATGTCCTTGCCCCTGCCGGTAGCTCTCTTGTTCTTGATGAAGGTTTTTTTGTCGATGTCGCCCGTATTGCGGGGATATCCATGATAGGCGAGCGCGAACGCGCCCACAATGACGTACCTGACCTGGTGTGTATTGAGCAGCCGGATGAATTCCTCGAAGTCCTTATGCATGGCGATCAGGGGAGATGATGGTAACGACGGGTTCAACCTCGGGGTTCCCGGTGTAACCGATGGAGCGCATGTACTGCGCCCTGAGCCGGAGAACGGCCTCGATCCGTTCCTCGGGTGTTCTACCGAGCCAGTAGCGTATGTCCGCCGTGTCGTCGTTGCGGTCGACGATCGTGACGATGGGTTCAACCTGGCTGTTCCCTGGCATGCAGTCTTCCCCTACGCATCTAATGACAGTCAAGTTTTATCCTTTGTCAACTTATTATTCACCCGGGCTTTGCATGCTCGATACAGGGGAGGCGCCCTGTCCCGGCTCCGGCAGCGCGGGGGCGCGCGCATCAACCCGGTTTATTGTTGACGTGAACACTATTTATGGTCATTTTAGATATGCAATATAGTTACTTTGCTGAAATCATGGAACACAGCCGGCGCTCGATGCGCCGGTGCGGGAAGCGGAACGCGATGAAATGGAAGATAGCCGAGGCTAAAAAGAGGTTCTCCGAGCTCATTCACAGGGCCGGAAAAGAGCCGCAGTTCGTGTACAACCGCGACACGCTCGTTGCCGCGGTCATAAGCGCCGATGAATTCAGGGACCTGCATGCGATTAAAGAGCATGAGGCGCGGCAGTCGCTCGCGTCGCGCATGGACGAATTGCGGGACATCTGCCGCGAAGAGTCGTACGCCATCGAGGACCCCGCAAGAAAAAACCGCGAGGTGAAATTCCCGTGACACATTACCTCTGCGACACGAACATAATCAGCGAGCTTTCGAGGCGCAGGCCCAATGAGGGCGTCGTTGAATGGGCCATGGGCGTGAAGGAGATCGCCCTGAGCGTCATCACGGTCGAGGAGATCCATTACGGATTGGCGTGGCGGCCCAACGCGAGGGTCGCCGCGTGGATCGATCGTTTCATTCACGAGTACGCGGACGTGCTGGACGTCACCCGGGCGGTCGCGCGCAGGGCGGGGACCATGCGGGGCCAGTTCCGGGCGCGCGGCGCCCCCAGGACACAGGCGGATCTCCTGATCGCAGCGACCGCCGCGGAGCACGGACTCACCGTCGTGAGCCGGAACGCGCGCGATTTTGACGGGTGCGGCATCGCGGTCCTCGACCCGTTCACATGACGGTGAACTTGAATCGAATCGGGAGGAAAAAATGCGCGGATTTCGCATCATCCCTGTAGTCCTGCTCGTGTTTGTTTCCGTCGCCCCTGCCAGCCAGGTCTTCCTCGAGCAGATCAGCCTCGACCGGCTCGTCCGCTCGTCGGACATGATCCTCGTCGTGCGGCCGCTCGCGCCGTTCTATACCGCTGAGTCCATCAAGGTGCCCGGCGAGAACAAGCGTGAACATTCACGATCGATCCCGGATTTCACCACCGCCGCCTGCAACCTGGAGGTCCTCCGCGTCATCAGGAACAGGCTGGACAAAAACGTGGAGGGCGCGAGGATCGCCGTCTACCCGGCGAACACCGGCGACAATCTTTACCTGCACACCAGGTACTACGCCGAGGGTATTTCAAAATCCCCCCTGTTTGAAAAGTACGATTCCCCGATCGAAGCGACGATGCTGGAGAAGGAGAAGGAATTTGTCGCGTTCGTCACCTGGTCGTGGAAACGCGACGACGGCAGGACCGATTTCGAGTTCACGGCGGCGGGAAGCTATGACCGCACGGACGTGATCCCGGCGGTCGATGAGATCTTGAAAAAGAACAAGTAAGCGGAAGATGGTTTGCAAAATGAATCAAGTCATTCCGGCCGAAAAAAAATAAACCCGGGAATCCCGGGTCACGCGGAGGAAAGTCATGACACCAGCATCCGATCAGGCGCTCAAAGGGCTGCGGGACCTGACCACGCTGCAATGGTACGTCATCCCGCTGCTGGCCATCGTGTTCTACGTCTACACGCTTGAAATCAAAAAGGCGCGCGAGTCCGGCAGCTGGGACGCCGTCTTCGCGGGAGCGACGCTCTTTGGCACCGACTTTCTCTTTGAAACGATCAACGGCTGGGTGTTCGCGCTCTCCGGCTACGCGGCGCTGTGGACCACGCCCGGTCCCACGGCCCTGCGCACCACGGTGGGATGGAACATCGAGATCATGTTCATGTTCGCGCTCGCGGGGATCATCTGGCACAACACGCTCCCGGAAAACAGGTTCACGAAGGTCCTGGGAATCCCCAACCGCCTGTTCTGGGTGATCGCCTACGCGGCCTTCTGCGTCTTCGTGGAGTGCCTGCTGAACATGGGAGGTCATCTTGTCTGGGACTGGGCGTACTACGGGCGAAGCCTGCGCGGCATCTGGCCCATCTTCTTCTGCGCCTACTTCCCGCTCTTTCTCTCGCCCATGCTCGTGACGGGGCTCGAAAGCAACCGCGCGAAGATCATCACGGTGGGCGCGATTTACGGAGCCGCGGCGGCGATGAACCTGTTGGCGTTAGGCGTGCTTGGGTGGGAGTATTGATAAAAGAATGGGGAACTGCGTCCTGTTTACGGGGAAAACTCGCCCATCAAACGGTTGATACCAGGCTCGTTTTCCGCGGAAAGGTCAATGATGCCGGGTCAAAAAACCCCCGTTGAGCGGCTTGCAATTCAGGCCTTCTCGCCGAGCGCCTCTATATCCGCGAGGTCCTTGTGCCTTCCCACAGCACGCTTGTTGGCAATGAGCTCTTTTTTGCCGAGGTAGCGCACGGACACCTTTCCGTATGACGCATGGACCGAGTGCGCGGAAGCGTCTTCCCACGAAACGCCCGTGATCGATGTGATGATGTCGATCCGCACCGGAGGGTAACCGAGCTGCGCCACTTTCCCGGGCCTGGAAAAATCATCGATGGAAAAGCTCATGGACCCGAATCCAAAATCATCCAGCGCCTTGAGCACGCGCGCGGCGTTGGGCTCATCCGGTTTCACGAAAACGTCGAGGTCGCCCGTATAGCGGGGGGCCCCGTGAAACGCGAGCGCGTATCCGCCCACGATCACGAAATCGACGCTATGGGCGTTCAATAATTCGAGCAACTCTTCGAAGTCTTTCTGTGTTTCCATGGAGCTGCCTGCGCAACAGTTCCACCGCCTCGATCCGTTCCTCCGCCGGCCTGCTCAGCCACCAGGCGAGGTCGTCCGACGGCGTGGCGTCGCGCATTTCCTTTTTGTGGATTACTTTTTCCATTGGTAATATCTGATATTTTGGATTCGACTGATCTAACCAGCAATAGAACGTACTGTCAATGACTTTACATTCATGTATAACAATGTGCTTCCAGCATGCATTGGTGTCGCTGCGTCCCGCCTATCGAGGAGAAGACGCGCAGGCGCGATCTATGGAGTCGCATCGTTCAAGAACGCGCATGGCCTTGCAGTACCGGGCTGGTAATACCGAGCGCCCGTCGGCCCCCCGTCTTCACCGCTGCGCCGC
>CALMJO010000538.1 GCA_937864375.1 uncultured Spirochaetota bacterium | reverse complement strand
ACGTCTTCGCCGTAACGCGCACGCAGGTGTTCCTGTACCAGGAGCGTCCTGCCCGCGCTCACCACGCCTACCGCGGCCTGCGCCGAGGGAAGCGAAAGAGCGGCGTGAAGCCCTATGGCCGCCGGCGATGACGCGATGGAAAGCGCGACCGCGCTGGTCAGCTCATCCATGCGTGTACTTCCCGTGTTTCACCGCTGTTCCCCCGCCCGTGTATTCCACGGCGCGCATCCGTTCGATCGCCGCACGACCGCGCACCCTGCTGTTCTTAGTACGTTCGGGACGGGGAAAAAAGCGACACGAAGCGGCGAAATTACCGGCCGATGAGGGAAAAACGCGCCTTCAGGCGCTCCATTGCGTCGCGGGGATCGACGACCATGATGCGCGTCCCGCCCAGCACATCCAGGAAGCCGGTCTCGTTGCGGTAGCGGGGCACGATGTGCTGGTGGATATGGTCGATGCTCGCGCCGCTCTCCCTTCCCATGTTGTAGCCGATGTTGAAGCCGGCGGGCTCGAACTCCTCCCTGAGGGCGCGGAGGGAGATCGCGGTGACGCGGTGCATTTCGAGCGCCTCGGCCTCGTCCAGCTCCGCGAGGTCCTCGACGTGGCGCATGGGAAAGATCATGAGGTGTCCCGCGTTGAAGGGATAGAGATTTACGGTGACGATGACGCGCTCTCCCGTAAACACTTCGAGCGCGCTCACGTCGGGATCGCGATCTCGAATGGCGCACAGGATGCAATCCACACGCGGTTTCGCGCCCTTCACGTATTTGATCTTTTCCATGTTGAAGAGATACCGGCGCATTGCGCGCACCCCGCCGCCGCTACTCTTCCCGGAGCTTCCGGCGGCGCCTGCGGATCATGATGAGCGTATATGCCGCGATCGCCAGCGTGGTGATGAAGCAGAATACCACCGTGAACAGGTATATGTAGTCGAGCCTCCTGATCACCCCGGTCTTGAGCTCAACGTCGTCGATGAGCGTCTTCGTCTGGGTCTCGACGATCTTCCTGGTGAACCGGATCTCCTCGGCCGAGAAGACGTGCACCATCTGCTGGAACAGGTGCTTGATCCGCGCGAGGGAGTCGCCAATGCCGCGGGTATCCGCTTTTCTTTTCTCGAGAAAATCTATGGTGCTCTCGATGTACTCGATGTCCTTCTGGGTCGATTTTATCGAGGAGACGAGCTCGCGCGAGTACTCCGCCTTGTGGCAGTTCGTGCAGAAGCTCTCGTGGATGATATTTATAGAGGAGCGCTGGATGTTGTGTTTCCCGTGGCAGCTTGTGCAGGCGGGCTCGCCGGTCCTTTTCACCGTATCGAAATGCGGGCTGCGCTTGAACTGACCCACCGCCGTTGCATGGCACTCGTCCCTCCCGCAGAACTGGGCTATCTCTTTTTTGTCGGGCTTTCCCCTGAAATTGTTTTCCTTTCCCTTTGAGCGCTTCGCATCGTTGATGGATGCGTTGCCGCCATGGCAGGTCGTGCAGTCCCTCCCCCCCTTCGCATGAACGCTCGATTCCCAAT
The DNA here is from genome assembly GCA_937864375.1 of uncultured Spirochaetota bacterium. Taxonomy (GTDB): domain Bacteria; phylum Spirochaetota; class UBA4802; order UBA4802; family UBA5368; genus FW300-bin19. The sequence continues at coordinate 2,521 of CALMJO010000538.1, read as the reverse complement.
CGGTCACCGGGGTCGAGAGTCGGGGATTGAGCCCGCGGTGGCACTCCACGCACTGGCTCTTCTGCCCGCCGGAGGCATCGTCCTTGCGCTGCGCGGCGCCGGCCTGCGCGAACACGTATCCTGCGGCGGCAAGGCTCACCACCAGCGCCGCGAACGCGAATGAGAATTTCTTTTTATTCATCATTGCAACCCCCGATATGGGCGCGCCTGCGCGCCCCGTTCATGCATGCGCTCACCGGAGTGCAAGCTCCGGAAGCAGTCGTGCGGCGATCTGAATGCCGATATTCGTGTAAATCCCCGCGATAATGTCGTCAATGAGTATGCCCGCGCCGCCCTTCATGTTCTCCAGCCGCTTCGCCGGGAAGGGCTTGATGATGTCGAAGACCCGGAACAGCACAAAAGCCGCGAGGGCGGTTTTCCAGCAGAAGGGATGAAAGAGAACCGCAAGCTTGAAACCCAGGATCTCGTCCAGCACTACCTCCGCCGGATCCTTGACGCCAAGATAGCGCTCCCCCGCATCGCACAGCCGTATGCATGGATATACCAGGAGTGCGATTACCGCCGCGTTTACCGCCCACGAAACATCACCGAATACCAGATACTCGCAGGTGTACAATGCAAGGGCGACCAGCGTTCCCGCGGTGCCCGACGCCACCGGGAAATAGCCGCTATACGCCCCCGTGAAGAGTATCTCTTTCCACCACATCAGGGCACACGTTCATTCTTCTTTGTGTAGGGAGGCAGGAACAGCCTCCAGTTCGTAAATAGATACCTGATGCCGGAAAGCGCAGTGAGCAGGGTAACCAGCGCCATGAGACAATACGGCGCGATGATCAGCCACTTGTCAGGGTCCGCCGATTTGGTTATGATGTTGAACACGTGGTACATCGAGAAAACGTCGTTCTTGATTTCGAGGTAGAACCCCGATTTGCGGACCACGAACACCATTATTATGACCAGGATCGAAAACATCTGGAACGCCGTCTTCACCTTGCCGAACCTGCTTGTCCGCAGCGTCTGGCCTTTTTTGATCGCCAGGTAGCGCATCATGGTTATCAGGATGTCACGGCCGATGATGATCACGATCATCCAGAGCGGTACGAGCGGATCCAGGATGAGGAACGCGATGAGCCCGGACACGACCAGGAACTTGTCGGCGAGCGGATCCAGAAATTTCCCCATTTCCGACTCCTGCTTGAGCCGGCGCGCCATCCAGCCGTCCAGGAAGTCGGTTATGGAGGCGACGGCGAAGACCACCAGCGCGAGCACGCGGTAGAGCGGCTTGGGCGTAAAGATTAAATACAGGAAAAGCGGTATCAGGATGATCCTGAGCAATGAAAGCAGATTTGGTACGGAACACAAACCGTGTAGATTCACGCCAGGACCCCGATGAGATCGTATTCGAGACTGTCAGTTACCTTCGCCGTCACGATCGTGTTAACCTCTGCGAAATCGGCGGTCAAGTAAAAAATGCCGTCAACCTCGGGGGCGTCATACTCCGACCTGCCCGCCCACGTCCTCTCGTCAATTCTTTCCTCCACGAGGACGCGCAGCGTGGCGCCCACGAGGGAGCGCATGCGTTCAAGCGAGATCCTCTTCTGGACGCGCATGAGCGCGCGGTACCGGGTTCTCTTCAGTCTCTCGTCCACTCGGGGGCCGAACGACGCCGCCGGAGTGCCCTCTTCCTCCGAGTAGGTGAAGAAGCCCACCCTGTCCAGGCGCGCCCGCTTGAGGAATTCAACCAGCTCGCGGAATTCCGTGTCTCCCTCTCCCGGGTAGCCGGCCATGAACGTGGACCTGATCCGCACGCCCGGGATTTCCCCGCGCAGCGTTTCCACCAGGTCCAGGTACGACCGGAAACTCCCCCGGCGTCCCATGGAGGCGAGGATCCCGCCGTTGGCGTGCTGGAAGGGAATGTCGAGATACTTGACCACCCTCGGGCAATCGCGCACGAGCTCCACGAGGCTGCGGTCGATGTGGTCGGGGTGACAGTATAACAGGCGAATCCAGTCGACGCCGGGAATGCCGGCGATCTTCCATACCAGGTCAGCAAGCCCGGTTTTCCCGTAATGATACGCCGCGGTATCCTGCGCCACGAGGATGAGCTCGCGGGCCCCGGCGGCAACGGCCGCGCGCGCGTCCCTGATGATTTCGCCGGGAGGGAACGGCGCATGCGGGCCGCGTATTGAGGGTATCGCGCAGTAGCTGCACAGGTTGGAACAGCCGTCGGAAATCTTGATGTAGCGGCAGGGGAGTCCCTCCTCGAGAGGCATCCTGCTCCCGGCGCGTCCCCGCGCGCCAATCCCCAGGGCACGGCAGAGCGCGGGAACGAACGCGTCGTCCGCCACCCCGTAGAGAAAATCGATTTCCGGGATATCGTGCGCGATCGATTCACGGTAGCGCTGGGTAAGGCATCCCGCAACCGCGAGCTTCCTCCCAAAGCCACCCGCGCGCTCACACGCCGCCCCCGCGATACCGGAATCGCGCTCCTCGATCGCATCGAGTATCACCTCGATTGACT
>CALMJO010000537.1 GCA_937864375.1 uncultured Spirochaetota bacterium | reverse complement strand
GGAAGCCTTTTCTGGAAACGGCGAAAGCGTCGGGAAAAACGGTGAACACGGGTGAATACCAGGTAACGTGCAGCGATGGTTCGGTTCGCATATGCGAGCTCTACGCGTCGATTCTGAAAGAAAACCTCATCCTCACGTTCAACGATATTACTCAAAAGCGGAAGCTCGAAAGGGACTACCAGGTCCTGTTTCGCGAGATGCTTGACGGGTTCGCGGTGCACGAAATGATATTCGACCGGGACGGAGCTCCCGTCGATTACCGCTTCCTCGCGGTCAATCCCGCCTTCGAACGCATCACAGGGCTCAAGGCTCGCGACATCGAGGGCAAGTCGGTGCATGAGGCGCTTCCCGGAATCGAGCAGCACTGGATAAATGCGTATGGCCGGGTCGTCCGGACCGGCGAACCGGCATCTTTTGAAAATTATTCCAGGGACCTGGACAGGCACTTCAGGGTGACCGCCTTTCGTCCCGCGCCGGGGCAGTTTGCGTGCATTTTTTCCGACATCACCGACCTGGTGCGCTCCACGGAAGAGCTGGCCCGTTCGCGCGAGGCGCTCGAGCTCGCGCTGGAGTTCGGCGGCGCCGACATCTGGGAGTGGGACCTGGCGGCCGGAACGCTGACCTACACGGAGCGCTATGCGCGCCTGCTGGGTTACGCCCCGGGCGAAGTGCCCATGACCGCCCAGGCGGTCGCGGCGATCGTCCACCCGGACGACGTCGCGAAGAACTATGCCGCCCTCGATGCGTACATGGAGGGCAATGCCCCGTTATACGAAACCGAGTGCCGGATACGGAAGAAGAACGGCGACTATGTGTGGGTGTCCTCGCGCGGACGCGCGGCGGCGCGGGACCGCGAGGGAAAGCCCGTGAGGCTCCTGGGGATGAATTACGATATAACCGGCCGCAAGCGGGTTGAGCGCAAGAATACCGCCGAGGCGGGGATACTGGAGATACTCAATAAGAAGGGCAGCCTGCATGACCTCATGGGCGCGGTTTCGCTCTTCCTCCAGGAGTGGTCCGGATGCGAGGCGGTAGGTATTCGCCTGCGCGAAGGAGACGATTTCCCCTACTACGAAGCGCGCGGCTTCCCCGTGGAGTTTTTAAGGCTCGAAAACGCGCTGTGCGTGTACGACCTGGAGGGACAGATCCTTCGCGACGGGATGGGCCATCCCGTGATCGAGTGCATGTGCGGCAACGTCATCTGCGGGAGGTTCGATCCCTCGAAGCCCTTCTTCACGGCGCACGGGAGCTTCTGGTCCAACTGCACGACCGGGCTCCTCGCCGCCACCACGGACGCCGACCGGCAGGCGCGCACCCGCAACCGGTGCAACGGCATGGGCTACGAGTCCGTCGCGCTCATACCGCTTCGTTCGGGCGGAATCCGCTTTGGGCTCATCCAGCTCAATGACAAACGGGAAGGCATGTTCATACCCAGCGATATCGCGGAGCTCGAGCGCATGGCGGACCACATCGCCATGGCGTTATGGCAGCGCATGCTGGACCGCGATCTTCGCGAGAGCGAGGAGCGACACCGCCAGGTCATAGAGAACTCCGGGGCAGGATACTTTTTCATCGACACGGAGGGCCGATTCCGGCAGGTCAATGCGGCCTGGCTGCGCATGCACAAGTACGATACGGCCGACGAGGTCATCGGAAAACATTTTTCAACTACCCAGATCGACGAAGGTCAGCAGGACGCGCGCGAGACTGTGCGTAAGCTGCTGGAGGGCCAACAGATCATAAGCAGTAAGTTCTCCCGGCGATGCAGGGACGGCACAGTCGGCTACCACACGTTTTCGGCGAGCCCTGTGGTAAAAGGGGGAAAGATAATAGGGATCGAGGGTTTCCTGATCGACAACACCGAGCACATACGCGCGGAAGAACTATTAAAACAGTCCGTACAGGAAAAAGACGTCCTCATGCGGGAGCTGCAGCACCGGGTGAAAAACAACCTGAACATCATCGCGAGCCTCCTGACGCTCGAGATGGACACGGTGCATGACGATCACGCGAAGAACGTGCTGCAGAACGCGGTCACGCGCATGCATTCCATGTCGACCATCTACGAGCAGCTGTACCATTCGGAGAGCCTGAAAAAGATCAACCTGAAGGACTATGTCGGGAGCATCGCGCATCAGCTGTTCAACACCATCAACATCAGCCCGGAAAAGGTGACGCTCATCCTCGACCTGGGTGAGATCGAGCTCGACCTGAAGCGCGCGGTGCCGGTGGGCCTCATCCTGAACGAGCTCATAACCAACGCGCTGAAATACGCGTGGCCGGGGGAACGTACGGGAGCGCTCACGATTTCGCTCGTGCGCGCGAACGGTGCAATCTCTCTTAAAGTAGCCGACGACGGCGTAGGCCTGCCCGCGGATCGTCGCGAAGGCATGGGGACCAATCTTGTGAGGATGCTTGCGCGGCAGCTCGAGGGCGAGTTCGGCATCGAGTCGGCCGGGGGGACGACCGCGCGCGTGAGCTTTCCCGCGTGAGGCGGAGCGGTGCGCGCGCCGCGCGTCACTGCATGGACATGCTGGAATGCCACTCCACGGCGGTCTTGGTGAGCTCGGCGGAGTCTTTAAGGTTGAGCTTCTCGCGGATCTTCCGGCGATGGCTTTCGATCGTGTTCACGTTTATGTTGAGCTTCTTCGCGATCTCGTTGCGCTTGTATCCCCTGCCGATGAGCTGGAAGATCTCGAGCTCACGGTCGCTCAGGTTCGCCACGGCGAGCTCGGGCGAACTGGGGGCGCCCACGATGTACTTGCCGGCGATGAAGTTGGACACGTCGCTCGAGAGGTACATCTTGCCGCGGCATATGGCGTCGATCGCCTTGAGGATCTCCCCGGCGGCCTCCTCCTTGGCGATGTAGCCCCGGGCGCCCGCGCGGATGGCGCGCTCGGCGTAGAGCGATCCGTCGTCCACCGACATGACCAGGGTGTTCACGCGCGGGTAGCGCTCCTTGATCGCCCTGACCAGCTCGATCCCGTTGATGTTTCCCTTGAGCTGGATGTCGATGATCGCGAGGTCGGGCTTCTGCTCCTTGATTATCTTGAGCGCGACGTTTCCTTCCTCGGCCTCGCCGCACACCTTTATGCCCTCGGATTCCTCGAGAATGCTCCGAAGCCCCTTCCGTACGACAGGATGATCGTCGACAATGAGTATCTTCATTGCATGCCTCTGCGCTTGCGGGGCCGGGCGGGCGGAACGGCAAAAATCGGACCCCCCGATACCGGTCTCACTACTATCATACCGCAAAAACGTCCTGTGATCAAGCCCGGTCGTGCTGCTTCCCGGTCATTATGAATATATAGCGCCCCTCAATTCTGTAAATAATAGCATCGCGTCAAATAGGGTAACACTATCGTGTGCCGTCAGGTGTACGGCAGGTCCAGCTTGACGCGGAATCCGCCGTCGCGCTTCTTACCGGCCACAATCCCGGCCCCGATCAGGTCCGCGCGGTACTTCATGATCTTTATGCCCAGTCCCGAGCCGTCCTCACCCTTCACGGTTTTTACGCGTCCGTCGTCGTCGACGGTGATCGCCCAGTGCGTCAGGGTGTTTTCCAGCACGATGTCGATGGAGGACGCCTCGCCGTGCTTGCACGCGTTGTTCACCGCCTCGCGGACTATGTAATAGATCTGGGTGGCCGTCGTATCGTCGCGCGGCTCGACGGGCCGGTCGACCGACACGTGGCAGCGTATCCCGAACGTATCGAGGACCTCCTTCGCGATGCCGTTGAGGCTTTCGATGAATGCGGTCTTCTCGATGACCACCGGGACCAGTCCCCGCGCGAGGTAGCGGCACTGAGCGGCCGCCTCCTTCACGAGCGCCGCCAGCTCGTCGATCTCCCGCACCTTTTTCTCGCCGGAGCCGGCGACCGTCATCTGCACCTTCTTTACTAAAAAGCTGATCCCCGTGAGGAGCTGGCCCAGGCTGTCGTGAAGGGTGTGCCCCAGCGCCTGCCGCTCGCGCTCGCTGATGATGAGAATTTCCTTTTCAAGCTGTCTTATTTCGCTGATGTCCGAGATGATGAACTGGTACTCGAATACCCGCGTGCCGCTCAGGAATACCGCCTGGCAGTAGATCTTCTGCCACTGGCCGTGCTCGCCGTCGGGCTGGTAGCTCTCGATGATCTCAAGCGGCTTTTCGGCGCTGAGGGACGCCAGCACGCGCCCGATTTCATCCCTGAGCCCCGCGGGTGCGACGTCCAAGAAGCTCGTCCCGATGAGGTCCTCCGGGGAGCGTCCCAGGTGATCGCAGTACTTGTTGTTGA
>CALMJO010000536.1 GCA_937864375.1 uncultured Spirochaetota bacterium | reverse complement strand
CACTGGTGATGAGCCCGCTCTCCATGAGAAATTCGCCCACCTTCACGTCTTTCATAGCATTGTTGTCCATGGATCTCTCCGGTTCGTCGGGGCCGGGACGTACGGCTGCGCGACGCGTTTTGATCACACTTCATTGAAGTATATTCATCCAAAATTGAAAAGTCAAGTTTAAAAATCATTGACTGATAACACTAATTAGTACTATTTACATTATTGGATCACCCGAGCGCCCGCGTACGCACACCGGGAGGGCGCACACACGGCAGGGCATGGATACGAATGACAAATGTGCGCGCACGCGCCTGGTGATGTACGCCGTTGCGGCCTCGCTTGTCTTCGCGGCGGCAGCGGCCGTCGCGAAGGTGGAACCCACCTACGTGGGCACGGGACGCTGCAAGATATGCCACGATTCCGACAACCTGGGAAACCAGTACCGCATATGGGCGCTCTCGCCGCACGCGAAGGCGGTCCAGGTGCTCGCCGGCGAGCGCGGCCGGGCGGTCGCGCAAAAGCTCGGGATCGACAACGCGCAGGAAAGCCTGGCCTGCCTCAGGTGCCATACCACGGGCGGCGGCGCGAACGAAAAGACCAGGGCCGAGGGAGTGGGCTGCGAAGCCTGCCACGGCCCGGGAAGCGTCTATAACGATTTTTCCAATCACGCGACTATGGGAAGCGGCGAGCGTCCCTACCAGAAGGCCGTCTACAGGAAGGCCATTTCCCTTGGAATGAAGCCCGTCCTGGGGCCCGACGCGGTGAAGGCGCGTGAAAAGCTCTGCACGCATTGCCACGCAATCGACAGGCCCTGCGCGCCCGAGGACAGCGAGCTTCGCAAGAGGCAGCAGCTCCCGCTCCAGGTGATCGCGGACATCCCCTTCAGCCACCCGGTCCGCAGGTAGGCTTTTTAACCGCGTCGATCCCCAGCCACCGCAGCCCTTCCGATTTGAGCAGGAGGGAGCGCACCTCGCTGACGATATCGCATAACGGACCGTGGGCCTCGTCGGAGAGGGCGTTTCCCATCGAGAACAGGTCCATCCCCATGGTGTGGTATATGCGCGCCGGCGACTCGCGCACGAACTGGATATTCCCGGTGAACTCGATCGTGCGGTTGAGCCGGTCGGTGAGCGTGAAGAGCTCCTTGCGGAAAAGAAGATTGGCCAGGTGCGAAAGCAGCTCCGCCGGCGACATGATGACGCGGGCGATGCGGTTGAGGCCGGATATGATCTCGTGGACGAATAGGCCCTCGTGCATGTCCTTGTACGGGTAGAAGGGTACGCGGCGCGCGTCGCCCCCGGCAAGCGCCTTCCTTATAAAGGCGGCCAGGTCGAGCCCGGGGGTTCCCAGGCTGAACAGCACGCCCTGGAAGTCGGCGTTCTGGATGAGGGAGAAGAGCTCGTCGGCCCCGGCGCAGGGAACGGCCTCGTAGCCAAAGCGCTCGATCACCGCGCGGAGAAGCGCGGCGCGCGGCGCGACGCTCTCAAGGAGTGCGAAGGAGCCCCGCGGCGCCGCCGGCCGGGCGTCCATGGCCGTCACTATTTCCGGGGCGCGGGACGCGGCCTCGAGCGGCAGGAGGTCCGGCAGGCCCCGTTGGAACAGGAACGCGCGCATGCCGTCGGGGGGCGTATTGGACATGATGATCACGCGCGCACCGGCCTGCTGCAGCCGCAACAGGGCGGCGGCCGAGTCGGTCCCCGGATCGTCCCCCGGCTCGACGAGCGCGGTGCAGCCGGGAGGAACGCCGGACGGCGCGGGAAGCGGCGTGCCGGCGGGGCACTCGACGGCGGACACGGCGAAGCCGGCGCAGGAGAACCGGTCCCCGAGCCCCGGAATTCCCCGGGTCATGAGAAGGATATGCTTCATATATGTGCGGCGGTGCCCCGTTATGTGCTATACGTTTTGGAGCGCGCCGTGCGGGCCCTCATTACAGACGGCCCGTAGATGGCGCGCGCCGGATGCGCCTTCGCGCGTGTTCCTTTTCCGTATGTTTTTTGAGGGTCTGATTCGTATCTATATACAGGAAGGGGTCATGTCAATGAGAAAATCGGGCGGCGCCACGCCACGGCCTCCGTGATTTTCCAATTGACATCCCCCCGAAACCGGGCGCTCATGTGCGTCAGCACCGCAGTGGAGGTTAATTGGTGGAAA
>CALMJO010000535.1 GCA_937864375.1 uncultured Spirochaetota bacterium | reverse complement strand
CGGCATGATATTCTCGGAGGGCGGGTTCACCAGGTCCAGGGAGTTCGCTGCCTGGAAAAGGTCCATACACGCACAGTGGAGCAAGGTAAGCATAAAAGATCTCCTCTTTGGCGAGGAGCGCGAGGTCACGGTCGGGTCCAAGGTGAAGGTGAGCGTCGAGGTGTCGCTGGGCGAGCTCACCCCGGACGACGTGCAGGTGGAGCTCTATTTTGGAAACCTCAACCCGATCGGTGAAATCATCGAGGGCGCGGCCCTTCCCATGCAGGTCGCCCAATCGAAGGAAAAGGGCGTCTGCCTGTACCAGGGCACGATGCTCTGCCTCAAATCGGGACAGTTCGGTTTCACCGTGAGGGTGATACCCGTGCATAAATACCAGGTCAGGAAATTCGAGCCCGACCTTAAAATCCTGTGGGCATGAGGACATAACCGGTGCTATTCAAAGGCTTGCGTGCCCGTCGGGCCCGGCGCGATTCCGGGCTGATCGTCAGGCTCATTCCCGGCGTATTGCTGCTGGTGATGTTCGTCGCGGGTGCGGGCGGCTTCTACTCGATCAACGGGCTCATCGACGAGACGAAGCTCCAGTCGGCCATCCTCCGGTCCAGGGTCGAGGGACTCGGGGGACGGATGGACGAGGCGGGCAGGGCCGGCATCGAAGAGGCTATCGGCATGCAGGGCGCGGCCTGCGACCGCGGGCGTGCAGGAATGCTCCTGAGTTTTGGCGTCATGTCGGGGGCGCTCGCGGGACTCAGCCTTTTCGCGTTCGTCTTCGCGCGCCGCCACACGCGAAACGTCATTAAACCGCTTGCCGAGATCGCGAAGCTTATAGACGCCTATTTCCCGGCCGGAAAAGGCGCGAAGGACCAAGGGAACGAAATCTCCGCCATGGACATCGCGATGCGGCTGGACGAATTCATCACCTTCACCCTCACCGCGATCAAGGAGCTCAAGGACACGACGGGCAAGCTCATGGAATCCATGGACACGATGGCCCAGGTCCTCGATTCGCTCTCCAGGCAGGCGACGAGCCAGTCCGAGTCCGCCGACAGGGACCTCGCTTCCATCCAGCGCATCAGCGAGATGATCGCGGAGATCGCCGACGGGGCCGACGAGCAGCAGATCAACCTGGGCATCCTCATCGCGCGCATCCTCGACTTCACCAGGATCATCCAGACGATAAACACCGACCTCAACGAGCAGATCGCCCACATCAACCGGGTGTCCCAGGTGTCCGACGCGGGCAAGAATTACCTGGCGCTGCTCGCCGCGAACATGGAGAAGATTAACCAGAGCTCGCGGCAGATGACCGAAATCCTGGGCCTCATAAACGACATCTCGGACAGGATCAACCTCCTCTCGCTCAACGCGGCCATCGAGTCGGCGCGCGCGGGCGAGCACGGGCGCGGGTTCGCCGTCGTCGCCGACGAGATCTCCAAGCTCGCCGACCAGACCGCGAAGAGCATCAAGGAGATCGACGCGCTCATACGGAGAAACGGCGTCGAGATAAAGGACAGCATGGACAACGCCGCGAAGACCGTGGAGACCATAGCCTCCATGGTGGCGGGGGTGGGCACCGTCCGGGACATGATGGACAAGTCCTACCGCCGCATCGAGGCGCAGATCCAGAACAACTACATGGTGACGGAAGAGTCCAAGGAGATTGGCGAGCGGGGACGCGAGGTGAACGTGGCGATCGCCCGCCATAAGGAGGAGCTCGAGCTCCTGGTCAATTCCATTTCCAACATCAAGGAATCGTCCCAGTATTTTTCCTATCTTACGAGCCGCATCGTGAACAATTCGCAGGAGCTCATCTCAAGCGCGAGCACCCTGAAGGGCACCATCGATTCCTTCCTGAAAATCAAGAGCTGACGCGGGAAGACCGGCCGCCGCGCGGGAAAAAAACGGGCGGGAAAATCCCCGCCCTGAAGGCAAAAGATGCGCAGATGTACGTGTGCGTGTTCAGTTGGGCTGGGCCCCCAGCGCTCCCGAGGCGACGATCGCGCCCGCCTCTTCCTGGCTCTTCCCCAGCAGATCCCTGAGCATCCAGGCGTTGTGCTGGCCCAGCTCCGGCGCCCCGCCGCGGACCCTGATCTCGCTGTTGCGGGCCTTCGAGGCCGGTCCGTAAATGTTCACGGTTCCCCGTCCCGGCTGTTCCACGTCGACGTGGAGCCCGCGGTCCTTCGTGTGGGGGTGCTCGATCATTTCCCTGATGTTCACCACCGGCGCGGCGGGAACGTCGAACTTCGTGGTCACCTCTATGAGCTCCGCGATCGTACGGCTGCCCACCCAGTCCTGGATGATCTGCTTGAGCGCGGGCTCGTTGTCGTTGCGCACGAACAGGTTGACGAAGCGCTGGTCGCTCTTAAGATCCGGGCGGCCCATGGCGTCGCAGAGCTTGTGGTAGGTAAGATCGCCTGCGCTGCACACCATGAAGTATCCGTCCTTCGCCTCGAAGGTGTCGAACGGCGTCACGTAGGGGTAGCGGTTCCCGGTCCTCCCGGGAACCTTCCCGGTCACGGTGTAGTCGGTCCACACGCCGCCGATCAGGTTTATCGCCGTATCGTACATGGATACGTCGAGGTATTCGCCCTCCCCGGTGCGCTCCCGGGCGAACAGTGCGGCGCAGATGGCGAACGCCGCCTGCATGGCCGTGGCCAGGTCGATCACGATGGGACCGGCCTTTACCGGGGGCCTGTCGGCGAACCCGGTCACGCTCATGAATCCGGAGCGGGCCTGGATGATGGAATCGTATGCCGGACGGTCCGCGAGCGCCCCGTACTGGCCGTATCCGGAGAGCGAGCACATGACCAGTTTCGGGTTTATGGCCCGGAGAGTCTCGTAATCGCATCCCAGCTTTTTCATGACGCCGGGCTTGTAGTTTTCCACGAACACGTCGGCGGTCGCGATCATTTCCTTGAAAAGCGCGATGCCCTCGGGTTTCTTCATGTCGATGACCACGCCCTTCTTGCCGCGGTTCATGACGATGAAGGGCGCGGAAAACCCGTTTACGTACGGAGGGAACAGGCGGGCATCGTCGCCCCAGCCCGGCTTCTCCACCTTGATAACCTCCGCGCCCATGTCGGCCAGGAACGTCGTGGTAGCGGGCCCGGCGACATTTGCGGTAAAATCGATCACCCGAATACCTTCCAGCATGGACCTCATGATGATTTCCTCCACAGAACTTTGCACACTTAATAGAAGTACATCCATACATACAGGAATGGTTGGATGTTCAGTCAATAAAAATTTACTGGACGACGGTCCAGAATTAAACACGATGTCCTGAAATGTTGAATTAATTAAAAAAAATTGGCAAAAATCGAGGTTTTCGCCAATGCCTTGACAACGGGAATCTCCCGTGCGTTATATTGAATTCGAGAGGTAAGGAAGGAATCACTGCGATGAACAGCCCGGAGGCGCCCGAATGAACATGAAAAACGAGATAACCGTCGGTTTATTATTTACCGTCGCCCTCCTGATCCTTGGCTATTTCACGATAATGGTCAGGCACGAAATATTCCAGCCGCGCAACTACTACCTGCTCAACGTGAAATTCGACAACGTGGAGGGTCTCGAGGTGGGGGACGACGTGAAGGTGAACGGGGTCAAGGCCGGCGTTGTGGACAAGATAAGCCTTGAAGCGGAAAGCATCGACGTCCAGCTCAAGATGTTCAATGTTTTCAGGATGTTCGAAAACTACCGGGTGAAGATCGCGAGCCAGTCGGCGCTGGGAGGGAAGTTCATCAGCATCTATCCGGGGATGCGGCTCCTGCACGGCAAGACCTATGCGGAAATCACGGACAGGAGCGGTTTACAAGGCATTGCGGGCGACGATCCGTTCGCCCAGATTGCGGATCTCGTATCCGAAAACCGGGAGAACATATATCAGACCATCAGGAACATTGAGCTCATCACCGGCAAGCTGAACTCGGGAAACGGAACGCTCGGCAAGCTTCTCAATGACAGCAAGGTCCATGATAACGCGACCGACCTGGTCAAGGAGCTGCGCGATACTGTGGAGGACGCGCGCGAACAGGCGCCCATCACGAGCTTCATCCGTGCCGCTCTCGCGGTATTCTGACGGGGCGCGACCGGCTGAATTCCATCGGCCGCGCGTTTCGCGCAGGGAGGGAGCGTCTCCACGCAAATATAAAACGGCCTCTTTTTTAGTATTGACTTTTTGCCCTGTTTTAATAGTCTTTGCACCAAAATTTTTCTACCCGGGAAGCCGCTTCCTCAGACCTTCTCTTCGTATGGGATGTGATTTATGAGACACTGGAAAAAACTTACGATCGCCGTCGTGCCGGTAATCGTGATCGTTTCGTTCATTACCTACTCCGTCGCGTACAAGTTCGATTTCACGACGGTGAGCGACGTAGTGAAGAAGGTCAAAGACAGGTTTTCGTCGGTCGATTCATACCAGGCCTCATTCAAGCTCAACTCCGACAAAATGGGGAAACGCGCGGCCCAGAGCGGCACCGTCCGCTACAAGGCCTCCAGCAAGCTGCTCATCGAGTTCGACCAGCCCTACGGGCAGAAGATCGTGACGAGCGGGACCACCATGTGGATCTACATCCCCTCGATGAACGTGGTCGCCGAGCAGGATTTGAAGTCGGCATCGGACACCCTGTTCACCTCAAATACCGCGAGCGGCCTGAACAGGCTCTTTTCCAAGTATCATTACAAGTTCGCGTCAAGGGAACAGCCCGAGCCGCAGCCGGACGGGAGCAAGAAATACACCCTCCTGCTCCAGCAGAAGGAGAGCCGCAGCGGGTTCCGCACGCTCAAGCTCTGGATCTCCGAGGACTACATGATCACGAAGGCCTCGGGAGAGACATCGAACGGCAAGAAGGTCGACATCGATTTTTCCAATATAAGAACGGACGTGGACCTTCCCAACGGACTCTTCAAGTTCGACATACCCTCAAAGGCCCGCGTGATCAAGAACCCCATGATAGCCGAGGAGTAAGAGCGTGGAAAGCATAGGCGAAAAGATGCGGATGGCCCGCGAGGCGCGGAGGCTGTCGCAGAAGGAAGTCGCGAAAGAAACCAACATCGTGCTCAAATACATAGAGGCCCTCGAGGACGAGGACTTCGAAAAGTTCCCCAGCGAAACCTACGCGATGGGATTCCTCCGGAGCTATGCGGAATACCTCAAGCTGGACGCCGACGAAATGATCCAGTATTACAAGGCGTACAAGATCGGCGAGAGCGCGACGCCGCTGGAGGAGCTCACCCGGCCCACCCGTACGCCGGTAATGATGACCGTGCAGTCGCTATACAACCAGTACAGGAACTACGTGATAATCGCGGGGGGTGTGGTCGGGGCGATCATCGTGATCATGCTGTTCCGCTCGATCTTCCTTTCGAACATCAACGTCGATAAAAGCGATTCCATAAAGAGCATCAAGGACGAGTACAGCCTCTCCAAGCACAACCTGGGGATCGACAACATCCGCACCCTCCAACTCGCGAACGATTCCGGCATTATTTTACTGTACGGTAACGAGGCCGTCCAGTTCATGGTCGACAACAAGGAAGTCCTCCTCATACTCAAGGAATTAAAGAAGGAAAAGGTGTTCGTCGAGGTCCTTCCCGGCGAGCGCGACGAGACGCTCGAAATGGAGCGGGGGCTCTCGCTGAAGCTCCCCGAGATTCGGCGCGAGATCATCTTCACGCTCAAGGGACTCACCGAGAACCGGGCCAAGATCCAGATCGCCCTGGGGCAGAAGGGAGAGGTGGAGAAGGATTCCGCCGACGGCGAAAAGACGGCGGACACCACCACGGTGGTCGCGCAGAACAAGAAGAATCTGAAGATCACCTTCGAGGCCGAATTTTTACAGAACACCTACATTGAGCTCTACCTTGACGGCGTGGACAAGCGCAAGGGATTCGTCGAGGCGGGGACCCGCGAGAAATGGGAGGCGGCCTCCATGCAGGTGAAGCTCGGCAACGCCGGCGGGGTGCGCGCGCGCGTCAACGGTCGCGACATCAATTTCGGCAATCCCGGCGAGGTGGTGAACAAGGTCATCACATGGGAAGGCGACATCAATAACCCGAACCTCTACCGGGTCGTGGTGAAAGACGGCAAGTAGGTGTTCTCCCCCGGGGATATTTCCTATCATATCATCTCGCTTGGCTGCTCAAAAAACCTCGTTGACTCCGAGCGGATACACGGCGGTCTTGCCGCCGCCGGATTTCCCCGGGCTGATTCGATCGAGTCTGCCCGCCTGATAATAATCAACACGTGCGGCTTCATCA
>CALMJO010000534.1 GCA_937864375.1 uncultured Spirochaetota bacterium | reverse complement strand
GTTCCACGACTACCCGTACGGAATCAAGCTCATGGGACTCGAAAACTTCAAGATCCCGCGCGAGGCGATCGACAATCCCTCCGAGTACCTGGACGATTACGTGCGGAAAAATTTCAAGAAGAAGGTGTAGTAGGGGCGGGTCGAGACCCGCCCAATCAACGAGACCCGCCCGACCATGCGATCCGCACCGATGTTGACCCACCCGTCAAAAATGGTTGACACATTAAAATAGCGCCTATGGTATATGTGTAAATTTTTATAAATAAATCCGCGCCCGCCTGGTGTCTTATTTCCTTCATACCCCGACCGGGAGAGCGCACACACAGGGGACCCCGCCATGGCATCGCGTAAATTCGCTCCCTCGTTCATTTCAAAAAAATTCGGTGACGCGTCCTACATCCTCAAGCGAAAGGCGGCGGCGCTCTACTACTTCAGCGTCACCGTGATCGTCATCCTCCTTCTCATGATAACCATATTCATGGTCGCCCGGCCCGTATCCTACGAGCGCTCCGTCATCGCGATCAGCACGCTCATCCTCATGATACTGGGCACGCTGCTCATCCTGGTAAAGGGACGCTACGCCGGCGCGGCGAATTTCATCACGTCGGGAACCGCGCTGCTGCTCATGCTGGCGCAGTACGCGAAGCTCGCCCGGGACCCGCACACCGGGTACACCTCGTTCTTCTACCTCATGCTGGTGGTCGTGGTGATGGCCGCCCTGTTCTGCAACCTCAAATGGCTCATAGGCATCGCGGTGTTCTTCATCGCGGGAGATATAGCGTTCTATTTCCTCGTGAGGGGAAAGCTCGACGAGCTGGGCTACCAGGCCGCGCGCGTTGGTGTCGTGGATTCGGTCTTCACGTTCGGGATCGTCACGGTGCTTTCGTACCTCATCGTCTCCATCACGGAGGGCGCGCTCAGGAGGTCAGACCGCGAGGCCAAGACCAATCGCGACAATTACACGAAGATCCAGTCGCTGCTCGAATCGGTAAAGGACTCGTCACGGACCCTTGCCGGCTCGTCGGGCGAGATGAAATCGCTCACGATCGGCTTCATGGACAATTTCCAGAGTCAGGCCTCCTCCGCCGAGGAGATCACAGCCGCCATGGAGGAGATTTCATCTACGACCGAGCACAATGCCGGTAGCGCGTCCGAGCAGTTCCAGACCGTCACGGGATTCCTAGAGCGCCTCACGGTGCTGTCGGGCATGGTTGACACCACGGGGATAAAGATCAAGGAGAGCATGGCCGAGGTGAACGAGATCGCGGCGCACGCGCAATCGGGCGAATCGTCGCTGGGGTCCATGCAGTCGAGCATGACGAAGATCCACGAGGGTTCAAACCAGATGACGGGGATTGTGGAGATCATCAACGACATTTCGGACAAGATCAACCTGCTTTCGCTAAACGCGGCGATCGAGGCCGCACGCGCCGGTGACGCGGGAAGGGGCTTTGCGGTAGTGGCCGACGAGATCGCCAAGCTCGCCGAGCGGACCGCATCGAGCCTAAAGGAGATCGACACGCTCATCAAGCAGAACATGGGCGAGATCGCGCGGGGCTCCCGGACTATGGACGAGGCTGCGGCGACCATACGCAGGATCATCGACGGCGTGGGGGTCGTGAACGCACGGATATCCGAGATCGCCGGCGTCACGGCCAGTCAGGACGAGATCAACCGGGGCGTGAACGAGCAGGCTTTCCTGGTCAAGGACCGCGCGAGCGAGATCAAGTACGCCTCCGCCGAGCAGAAGACCGCGTCGGACGAGATCGTGAAATCCATTTCATCCGTGAACGAAATCACCCAGGCGAATTCCGAAATCCTGAACGTCCTTAAAAACCATGCCGAGGAAGTCTCGCGGCTCGCCGATTACCTGGAAAGCCAGGTCACGCTCTTCGAGGGTTGACTCGTATGGGCGTATCGCGATACGCCCATACGAGTTACACGTCGATGCGCCTGAAGCTCGCCCGGTACTGCGAGGTGAGGTCCACGTAGACCTGCTTGCCTAATGTCCAGACGTCGCGGTGCTTCTGCTGGACGTCGCCGATCTCCTTCGCGGGGACGCCGGCGTAGATCTTCGCGTCGGGGACCGCCTGCTTGTTCACCACGAGCGCGTGCTCCCCGATGATCGCCCATTCTCCCACGGTGGAATAATCGCTGACGACCGACATCATGCCGATCACCGCGAGGTCCTTGATAGTGCAGTTGTGGATCATCGCCATGTGGCCTATCGTCACGCGCGCGCCTATGGTCGCCCTGTCGAAAGGGCGCGCGTGGATGGTCACCCCCTCCTCGACCGCAGTCTCGTCACCTATGGTGATGGTCCCGTAGTCGCCCCTGATGATGGCCCCGAATCCCACGTAGCAGTTTTTCCCAATCGTGACGTCTCCAATGATCTCCGCCGAGGGCGCGATCCACGTCCCCTCGCCTATCACGGGCCTGCGGTTGTTGACTTCGTAAATGGGCATAATGTTCCTCCTTCGAGATGGGCGCTTCCGCCGGTGGCGTACGGCGAGCGGTGCGGGGGGCCGATCAGCGGACAGCCCGCCAATGCGCGTTGTACCAGTCAATGCAGGGTTGTCAATTACATATTGGTCAACCAGCCAGCCGCCTGGCTTGGGGGTGAGCCGCCATTTTCAATTTTACTTTCACCCAGGCTGCCGCCGCCGCATATAACCAGGTATGATGACATACACGGCAACACGACCTCGCACCGGCATCACCGCCTTCATGGCGGGTATGCTCATCGCCCTGGCGCTGTGCTTGTGCGGCGGCGATTCGGGCCGGAAACCGGCGGACCCCGTGACCGTGGGCCTGGGCGCAGCGGATTTCATCCTCTCGCTCCAGAACGCGGACGGCCGAATCCTGGACTGCCCGGAGAGCGACGTCGTCAACGAGGACTCGAACATGGAATACGCCTGCATCGGTCTCGCCGCGGCGTACAGGCACTCCGGTGAAGGCAAATACCTTGACGGGCTCGCGAAGGCGATCGCATGGCTCGCGGAGCGGGAAGATCTTACAGACCCGACCTGGAAGGGAAGCTGGTTTTACGCGTACGGCGTCGATTCGCCCTATGAACCGTATCCCCTTTCTCCCGGCGCCGGGATCGACGACGCGCGCGGCGTGGACGCGACATCGGCCCTCTTTGTGTATCTCCTCTACCTGCACAAGACGCTCTCCGGCGACGCCACGCTCGCAGCCGCGTACGAGGACAACGCGCGGGCGGCGCTCGATTTTCTGCTCGCGAATAATTTCGATGGATCAAAGTATTTTTACAGTTCGTGGCAGAAGTCGTCGGGAACGTGGGGCCTCTGGGACTACCGCTATGCCGCCGATCAGGCCGACGTTTACCTGGGATTACAGGCCGGCTTCTTTCTTTACGGGGATTCCTCGTACGGCGACGCCGCGGATGCGATAAGCGCGAACGCAGCGGCGGATTTTTACTACGGCGGGGGGGGCCGATTCGCGACCGGTATGGAGAATGACGGCAGCCTGGACACTGGCTTCGAGGAATTCAACACGATCTTCCCGCAGGGCTACATCCCCTGGGTCTTCGGGAGCTCGACGCAAGCGGAGGCCGCATACGCATGGCTGGAATCGAAGCGGAACTCAGACGGCAGCCTTGCCTGCTATGAAGACGATCCCGGGTACAGCCTCTCGGCGGCGGTCTTCGCCATGGCTGCCAGGTCCCTCGGTCGCGACGTGCCGCGCTCCTCGCTCGACTGGATCGCGATGGAAACATACGATGCGGACAACGGCGGCATCCGGGACACCGGGGACCGCGGCAGCGAGAAGTTCTCGAACGTAGCCGGCTTCACGGCCGCGGCCATGCTGGGATTCGATCCCTTCTGACGCTTGTCATATTGTATGCACTGTTTATGCGGCCCCGGAAAACGCTCACGTAATTTTCCCCTTTTTCCGTAAATAATATTGACACAGGCACGGTGCGTGCTTAGCTTGTTATGGAATGAATGTCATGAATTCACGCGACCTGAACATAAGCCTCGCCCTATCGCTGCTTCTTCTTTTGGGGGATCCCACCACGCGGGTTTCGTGATATAGCTATTGCAGCCAGAGATGCAAAGGC
The DNA here is from genome assembly GCA_937864375.1 of uncultured Spirochaetota bacterium. Lineage (GTDB taxonomy): Bacteria > Spirochaetota > UBA4802 > UBA4802 > UBA5368 > FW300-bin19. The sequence goes on along the minus strand of CALMJO010000534.1, from coordinate 7,153 downwards.
CGTCACGGAAAACCGCGACGGCCTTTTTTAGTTTGTGATGAACCGGAGGTGAAGGGATATGGACCGTATCCCGCGAAGTCTTTAATACTGGAGAGCCTGCCGTTACGCGGACAGCTGTTCCGCGATTGCGGCGCATTGAGACGCAACATCAAACACGGAGAAAACTGCAATGAACGACAACAGGATAATAATATTCGATACCACGCTCCGGGACGGAGAGCAATCCCCGGGCTTCTCGATGAACATGGACGAAAAGCTCCACTTTGCCGACCAGCTTTCTAGGCTCGGGGTGGACGTGATCGAGGCCGGCTTTCCGCGCTCGTCCCAGGGCGACTTTGAATCGGTAAAGCGGATCGCCGGGCGCGTGAAGGGCGTACAGGTGGCCGGGCTCGCCCGCGCGAACAGCGAGGACATCGACGTCGCATGGGACGCGATCAGGGGCGCGGAAAACCCGCGCATACACACCTTCATCTCGAGCTCCGACATCCACATCGTCCACCAGTTCAAGAAGACGCGGGAAGAGGTGCTCGAGCTCGCCGTCGCCGCGGTGAAGCGCGCGAAGGGTTACACCTCCAACGTGGAGTTCTCTCCCATGGACGCGACCAGGAGCGACCGCGCGTACCTGGCGCAGATGGTCCAGGCGACCATCGAGGCGGGCGCCACGACCGTGAACATCCCGGACACCGTGGGCTACAGCATCCCCTCGGAGTTCGGGGACCTCATCCGCTACCTTTTCGCGAACGTCCCGTCCATCCACAAGGCGGTGATTTCGGTGCACTGCCACAACGACCTGGGGCTCGCCGTGGCGAACGCCCTCGCGGCCGTCGAGGCCGGCGCGCGCCAGATCGAGTGCACGGTGAACGGGATCGGTGAGCGCGCGGGAAACACCTCGCTCGAGGAGGCGGTGATGGCGGTCAAGACGCGCGCGGGGCTTTTCAACTGCACGACCGGCATCAACACGAAGCAGATCATGTCCACCAGCAAGCTCCTCACGCACATCACGGGCGTGACGGTGCAGCCCAACAAGGCGATCGTGGGGGCCAACGCCTTCGCGCACGAGTCCGGCATCCACCAGGACGGCGTGCTCAAGAACGCCATGACCTACGAGATCATGAGCCCGGAGGACGTGGGCATAGGCCGGTCCACCCTGGTGCTGGGCAAGCACTCGGGGCGCCACGCCGTGATCGAGCGGCTCAAGTCGATGGGCTACAGCCTGAGCGATGACGAGCTTGAGCGCTTCTTTAAGTATTTCAAGGCGCTCGCCGACGTGAAGAAGCAGGTCTTCGAAGAGGACCTGGAGGTGCTCATTGGCGAGGCGGTCTACAAGGAGAAGGGTCGCTTCAAGGTCACCAACGTGCAGGTTTCCACCGGGATGTACTCGCCCCCCATGACCCTGGTGACGCTCAAGGACCGCGACCGCGACGGCGCCGAATCCTTCGACGTGGCGCACGGGAACGGCGGCGTGGACGCGGGCGTGAACGCGGTGATAAAGATCACGGGCACCGGCGCCCGCATCAGGACTTTCAACCTGGTCGCCATCACCGGGGGTTCCGACGCGCTGTGCGAGGTGACTGTCACCGCCGAGGAAGAATACGAGGGAAGAATGTTGCGCGTAACGGGAAACGGGGTGAACATCGACATCTCGGTCGCCGGCATACTCTCCTTCGTGGACGCCCTCAACAAGCTCGAGTACCGGAAAAAGGTGAACGGAATCCGCGAGCGCGTCGAGGCGCGCGTCTAAAATGAATTTCAGGAGTATAAAACAGGGGCCGTCCGGACGGCCCCTGTTTTTTTCCCCTCGTCATATGTTAAAAAAAATTGCTAATTTTTTCTTGAATTAATCGCATTTTTCAGACCATCATAAGATGCGCTGTTAAAATACTACATACGACAGCAACCATCATGAGCGGCACTCCACGTCACCTTCTGGACGACTCACTCGTATACCAGTCGCTTCTCCAGGCGATACCGGACATCATATACATTATTGACGAAACAGGGAACTTCACCTTTGTGAACGAGGCCGTGCGGAGGCTCGGCCATGAGCCGGACGAGCTCGTGGGAAAGCATTTCAGCGCCCTGCTCCCGGACAAGAGCCTCGAGGAGGTGTCGTACCAGCACGCAATGGTGCGTCTCAAGGGCACCGTGACCGGGAATGATGCGGCGCCCGGGCTTTTTGACGAGCGGAGGACCGGTACGCGGATAACCAGGAACCTGAGGCTGCAGCTGACCCCCCGCGACTGGGACGGAAAAACCGGACACCTGGACGGCGAGGCATACGCGATGGGGATTCACCGTCCGAGTCCCGGGGAGCAGGAGAACAGGTATGCCGGCACCATAGGCATCATCAAGGACGTTTCGGAGGTCGCGAAAACCGAAAAAACCCTGATGAAGACCATCCACTATTACGAGATGCTCATCGAGCACATTTCGGACATAATACTCATCGTCGCCGGAGACGGCACCATTCTGTACGCGAGCCCCTCGGTTACGCGCCTTCTTTCGTACACGGACGCCGAGCTCATAGGCGAGAGCGAGCTCGATTTCCTGCATCCGGACGAGCGTGGCTCGATGGAGCAGTTCCTGGCGACCCAGGCAATGTGGCAGATGGGAGAATGGAAGATCGAGTGCAGGCTTCTTCACCGGGACGGCGAGTGGCTCTATTTCGAAAAGACCGTGCGTCCCATCTTTGACGACAACAAGGTCACCACCTGCTTCGTGTGCTACCTGGAAGACATCACCAGGCAGAAACTGGCCGAGGAGGAACTTGCCAGGAGCGAGCGTCGATTCCGCCGGCTCATCGAGGGCTCGCGCGATGTCATCTACCGCTACCGCCTGCGTCCCTTCCCGGGCTTTGATTATGTCAGCCCCGCGGTCGAGGAGATCACGGGATACAGCCCCGCGCAGCTGTACGAGAATCCCGGCCTTTTCACGGAATTGATACACCGCGAGGACCTTCCGCAGATCCAAGACCCCACTCCCGCTTCATCGATGTTCGAAAAGCCATTCCTGCTCCGGTTCGCCCATCGCGAGGGCGGGCTTGTCATCACCGAGCACACCGTCGTGACGGTTCTCGACGAGAAGGGCGACCTGTGCGCGATCGAGGGCGTCGCGCGCGACGTGACCGAGCGCCAGAACGCCGAGGAGCGCATTATTACCTCCCTCCACGAGAAGGAGATCCTCCTGAAAGAAATCCATCACCGCGTGAAAAACAACATGCAGATCATCTCGAGCCTGCTCAACATCCAGGCGCAGGCGGTGACCGATCCCGCAATGACAGCCATGTTCAGCGATATGCGCAATCGAATTCACTCCATGGCGCTCATACACAACAGCCTTTACCAGGCCGCTGACCTTGCGAGCATCGACTTTGGCAGCTACATTCCCCGCCTCGTACAGATGATTGCCGGCGGGACCTCTCTCCCGGGACGGCGCATCCGGATGGAGGTAAACGTGCGCAATGTCCTGCTTAACGTCAACCTGGCCGTGCCGTGCGGCCTCATAATCAACGAACTGGTTTCAAACGCGATCAAGTACGCCTTCCCGGAAGGGCGGAAGGGGAGCATTTACATTGAAGGCTCGCTTGATGACGAGGGAATGTACCGGTTCCGGGTGCGCGACGACGGGGTGGGACTGCCCGCGGGCTTCGACATGGATAAGAGCACGACGCTTGGAATGTACATAGTCCGCATACTCACCGACCAGCTCGGGGGGAGCCTCCAGGTCTGCAGCAGCGGGGGCGCGGAGTTTACAATAAGCTTTCACGGGGCGGGCCGCCGCACCTAGCTCACAGGCCGTTTTCCCGTTTTCCCCCTGAGCGCGGCCCTTCCATGCGCGATAGCGTAGCCCGCCAGGTCAGCGGCGGTTTTAAGCGCGATGAGCAGCGTGAGGTACACCATGGAGCTGCCGGCGCCGATGGACCCCGCGAGAAAGCCCCCTCCTATGATCACCGCCTGCTGGATGGCCACGCGGCCGTAGGGACGGATCATCTGCGTTGAGGGACTGGCCTCGCGGAAAAGCCCGCCCCCCAGGTAGTTCACGAAAAAATCCCAGGCATGGTTTGCGCCCAGGCCGGCAAGCGCCGCCCAGTACAGGCCGTCCGTCCCGGCCGCACGATTCCATTCCAGGGAGGAGTCGTCAATAAACGAATGGATGAACACGAGCTGGATGAGCATGAACCCAAAATAGTGCACGAGGAAGAACGGTGCGAAAAAAAATTTGGACTTCTCCTCATCGCCCCCGCCGCGCGCGAAGAGTATCCGGAGAACGTTGAACCCGCCAATCATCATGCTTTCGGTCCAGTAGAGCATCACCACGTCGAACACGCGCATGCGCCCGTGGAGAACTTCCACGACGGGAAGCGCATTGGCGAGTATGATAAGGAGAAGGGGGGAGACGAGCCGCCGGGGCAGAACGCTCATGGCGGGCGCGTTACACCCTGCGCTTTTTCTCGTATTCCTTGAGGTACTGCTCGATGAGGCTGCCGCCCGCACCGCCAGCCTCGTCTTCCTTCACTGGCTTCATCCTGCGCGCGACCATGTCCGCGATGAGGCGCGCGGGCTTCATGAAGAAGGCCTTGATGCCGCTCCCCAGATCGCTGAAGAACTGCAGGAGCTTTTTTACAAACGAGCCGCGCGCCGCGCCCGCTGACGGTTTCAGGAGCTTGCCGCCGGCGCCCGTGACAGTGCTTGCGGTCGCGGTGACCGACCTCGCGGCGCCGCCCACCTTGCCGCGAATGCCCGACACGGCCGCCTCCGTACCCTGGACGATCGAGGCGGCCGCGTGCCGGCCGTACGCCGCGGGGACGGGATTGTGAAGCTCGCGCGTGAACACACGGCCCGGCTTGTAGGGGCTGCGCTCGGGGATCTTCTTCCAGAACTTCACGGTCGACTGCGACTCGGTGGACTTGTCGATGCCAAAGAGCAGGAGGTAGTACACGTACCGGAAAAGATTGATGAATATCATGAAAAATTCGTACCAGATGTCCAGGAAGGTAAGAAATGTCTCGCCCAGGAGCTTCATAAAATCGACTATGCGATTGAAGAAATTGAAGAAGTTATCTATGGAATTGTTATAAAACTGGCGGACCAGCAGATACTTCATACCCTACCTCGCGTACGGAAAACATGGGAATACGGAGCCGCAACGCCGCTACTCTAGCTAAGGTATCGGCCGTGTCAACTCCTTTGCTGAGCTAATTTTCGGCCGGCCGTCTCCCGCGGCGCCGCCCGTCCTGGCTCCTGGGCGCGTCCCTGGGAGGCTCCACCTTTTCCTGGAGCGTTTCGCTCAGGTGGTAAATCGCCCTCCACACGTGGTAGGCGAGCCTGTCCAGCCAGCGCATGGCCTCGAGCTGCTCCAGCGCCCGCTCCGCGTCGATGGCGCCGGTTGCCGTCTTCTCTAAAACCTCTACGCGCTGGGCCTTGCGGATGCCCGCGAGCGACTGCGACATGGCCTCGAGGATGGAGAGCGGCGCCTCGCGCGCGTTTCCCTGCAGCCAGCCCATGACCGGGTCCAGTTGCGTGAGTTTTTCGAGCGCGACGGCGCGGAGGCCGTCCACGTGGGCGACCGTCCGGATCTCGTCCACTTCGCGGCAGGCGTCCACCAGCCGGTCAAGGTGGTCCAGGGCGTGCAGGAGGCCCAGGTGCTGGTGGTGGACCGCGGCCATCCCCGGACGGGAGCGCACCCCGCTCAGAAAGCGGCTGGTATCCCTGAGCGCCTTTTCCTCCTCGTCCAGGCGCGTTTCGATGTCGCGGCGGCGCATCTCCGGATTCATGAGGTCGTGCAGCGTCACCATGATGTGAACGGCGATCGAGATAGCGGTGCGCCGCGCCGCCTCCACCGCGACGGCGGGCACATGCGTGACGTTGCTGTCGAGGTTGCGCGTGAGGTCGGAGCTTTTCTCCGGGAGGAGGCGCTCGATGACCGCGCGCAGGCGCGGCACGAACGGGTAGAGCGCGATGATCCCGGCGCAATAATAGAACGTGAAGAAGGCCGAAAGCATGATCGAGGGATCCGCTACGCCGACGGCCCCGGAAGCCGCTCGGACCCCCGCCACATAATAAGGAAAGAGAAGGTAGGCGAGCGTCCCCGCCGCGAAATTGAAGCTTATGTGCACGAGCGCCGCGCGCCGCGCGAGCACCGACGCGCCGAACGCCGCGATGGCGGCCGTGGTGGTCTTGCCTATGCTCTGCCCTATGACGATCGCCGCCGCCTGCTCGAGGTTGATGTTGCCGGTGTTCAGCGCGGCGAGGGCGGTCACGAGGGCCGCGCTCTGCGACTGCATGAGGGCGGCCATGACGATCCCGATGACTATCAGGAGGAGCCTCCCCGTCCAGTCCGCGCCGGGGAAGGCCGCGACGTCCACGTAGAGCGCGAAATCCTTCATCCCCAGCTGGAGGGTGTCGATCCCCACGAAGAGGAGCCCGAACCCCGCGAGCACCATGCCGCGGGAGGCGTTCTTTCCGTGCAGGAGGAGCATCATGAGGGCGCCCGCGCCCACCAGGGGCATGGCCACGGTGCCCAGCTTCACCTGGAAGCCCAGGAGCGAGACGATCCAGCCCGTGACGCTCGTGCCCAGATTCGCGCCGAATACGATGAAGATCGCCTGGGTGAAACTGATGAAGCCCGCGCTCACGAATCCGATGGTCGCGAGTATGGTCGCCGCCGACGCCTGCAGGAGCGAGGTCACCGCGAAGCCCGACGCGATCGCCGACAGCGGCCCGCCGGTGAAGCGGGTGAGCGAGGAGCGCAGCGCGTTCCCCCCCACGCTCTTGAGCCCGTCGGTCATGAGGATCATGCCGATGAGAAAAATGCCTATGCCGCCGAAAATGACGAGTATCATCCGCCTTCCGCCGATAATAATAATGGGTGATCACAAAAACTGCCGTTTTTGTGCCTGCCACAGGGCGCAAGTAATGTTAAACCATCTTTTTACATTGGTTTAATAATGAAAAAGATGGTTTTTGTTACCGCCCTGATGACGCGCGCCCCCGGCATCTAAGCGGGACGGGACAGGTTTTGCAACCAAATATTTGATTGAAAAATCGCATAGCGCGCCTAGGCTGTCCGGAAACCCTTACCGGACCGTGCTTCACGGAAAGGGGGATATCTTGTTATGTATCAACCTGTGCTATTATATACGACCGCGGTTTCG
>CALMJO010000533.1 GCA_937864375.1 uncultured Spirochaetota bacterium | reverse complement strand
GGCAATCCCTTTGGGCTGGACAAGTCCTTCACGGTGGGCGTGATCAGCGCCGCGAGCCGCAGGGACGTGGACATGGCGGGCGGGTCCGAATCCCACATCCAGACCGACGCGACCATCAATCCCGGGAATTCCGGCGGGCCGCTCATCAACATCGACGGCGAGGTCGTGGGCATCAACCGGATGATCTACTCCAACAGCGGGGGCTCCATAGGGATCGGTTTCGCGATTCCCATAAATACCGCCAAGGCAGTGTTCGAACAGCTCAAGAACTACCGCAAGGTGGTGCGCGGCTTCATAGGCGTACAGGTGCTCCCGGTCACGAAGGAGATCGCCCAGGAGCAGGGGCTCCCCTCGACCGACGGGGCGGTGGTGCGAGGGCTCGTCGAGGGCGGTCCCGCGGCCCAGGGAGGCGTGCAGCCAAACGACGTGATAACGGCGATCAACGATACGCCGGTGAAGGGATACAACGATCTCATCGACATCGTGGGAAAAACTCCCGTAGGGACCACCCTGAAGCTCACGGTGATACGCAAGGGAGCGACGCTGAATCTTTACGTCACCGTGGCGCAGCGTCCCTGAGGCGTCACGGAAACGCGGCGCCGGCATGGAAAATCCGGAGGTATCATGATGAAAGACGATACGATTCGTTACGCACTCTATATCCTGGGCGTCATAACGGCCATATATGTCGTGTTCAAATACGTGATCCCGCTTGTGTTCAAGATCGTCGCGGGCATCCTTGGGATCGTGTTCAATATTGTGCTTTTCATAGCCGTCGTTTTTGGCGTCGTATGGGCGATAGGCTATCTGTCGAAATCAATGCGCAGGTAGCGCGTAATTATTTTTTCACGAGGATTGAACTCCCGCCATGGAAGACTTGAATGCAAAAATCCTGAAGCTCGAAAAGATCGCGCTCATCTCGCTCGTCGTGATATGCTTTGTGGGCGGCATACTGTTCGGTTTCGTAACGGCGCAGGTGAAGAATTTCTCGGGAATCAAGAACCTCCGGCAGTTCCAGCCGAGCCTCCCCTCCAAGCTCTACGACGTGAACGGGGAGCAGATTTCCGAGCTCTTCCTGGAAAAGCGGGACCTGGTCCCCTATGAGAAGC
>CALMJO010000532.1 GCA_937864375.1 uncultured Spirochaetota bacterium | reverse complement strand
ATCGGCGACGGGGTGATCGCCACGGGGACCGACGGAGCCGTGGTGCTCATGAACAAGGTGGCCGAGGAGCTCACCGGCTGGACGCAGGCGCGCGCGGAAAGCAGGGACCTGGACGAGGTGTTCCCCGTGGAGCGCGCGGACGGAGGAGGAAAGCTGCCCAACCCCGCGCACCTGGTACTGGAGAGCGCATCTTCCGCGTCGCTCGAAACGCCCGCGGTGCTGGTGTCGCATAACGGGACGAGGCTCGACATATCATCCAGCGCTTCCCCCATCCGCGACAGGGGCGGCGTCGTGATTGGCGCGGTGCTGGTCTTCAGGGACATCACGATCCAGCGCCGGGCGGAAGCCGAACACGCGCGCGCCCAGAAGATCGAGTCCATAGGCATACTCGCGGGCGGCATCGCGCACGACTTCAACAACATACTCACCGGCATCCTGGGCAACATTTCGCTGGCCAGGATAAGCACCCCGGACAATCCCAGGGTAGCCCAGGTCCTGGGCGAGGCCGAAAAAGCGTCCATGCGCGCGAAGGACCTCACCCAGCAGCTCCTCACCTTTTCGAAGGGAGGGGCCCCCATCAAGCGCACGGTCACACTGGGAGAGATCATACGCGAATCGGCGACCTTCGCACTCTCCGGGTCGAGCGTGCGCTGCAAGTTCCAGATCACGCCCGACCTTTTCCCCGTGGAGGCCGACCAGGGGCAGATCGGCCAGGTAATCCACAACCTGGTGATCAATGCCGTGCAGGCGATGCCCCAGGGAGGCGTCATGCGCATCACGGCGCACAACACCGTTGGGGCCCTCAATTTCCCGGACGCACCCGCGGGCGCGCGCTTCGTGGAGATTTCCGTGATCGACGGCGGGCTGGGAATTCCCCCCGAGCACCTGGGCAAGATATTCGACCCGTATTTCTCCACCAAGCAGAAGGGCAGCGGGCTGGGCCTGGCGACCTCGTACAGCATCGTAAAGAAGCACGACGGTCACCTCGTCGCCCGCTCCAAAATGGGAAAGGGATCCACCTTTACCGTGTACCTGCCGGCATCCGCGGATTCCCCTTCGCCCCCGCATGCCGCGGCGTCCGCGCCACTCAGGGGCCGCGGAAACATCCTGGTCATGGACGACGAGGAGATGCTCCTGTCGATGGCGAAAAACCTGCTTTCGCACCTGGGATACCGCGTTTCATGCGCGCGCGACGGGAGAGAGGCCTGCGCCATGTACGAGAGCGCGATGGAGCGAAATGAAAAATTCGATGTCGTCATAATGGACCTTACCGTTCCGGGCGGATGGGGCGGGAAGGAGACGATCGCGCGCCTCAGGGAGATCGATCCGGCCGTAAAGGCGATCGTGTCCAGCGGCTATTCGAACGACCCCATCATGGCACGCTACCGCGACTATGGTTTCATCGCCGTCCTGGAAAAGCCGTACAGGATCACGGAGCTGTCCTCGGTCCTCGCGGGTCTTTCCTGATCGGTCCCCGCCCCATTAAAATCTTGACAATAATTTTACGCCTCGCCATGGTTGGGGTCGCCTGCCTCCGGGCACACCCGATCGAGCGACCATGTACAAGAACAAGACCGATTTTCTCAAGAAGCTCAAGAAGCTCAAGGTTAAGAAGAACGTGATGGACGCCTATGAGGCGGTCGACCAGAAACGCTTCTTCGACAGCGTGTTCCGCGACCGGTATTACGGGGAGGAGCCCCTTCCCATCGGGTTCGGTGAAACGAGCGACCCGTTCATCGCGCAGGCGCTCATGCTGAACCGGCTCATGCCGCAGAAGAAGTGGAGCGTGCTCGAGATCGGGACGGGCTCGGGCTATGCGACGGCGCTCCTCGCGCACCTCGTGGGCAGCATTACGACGATAGAAATAAACGAGGAGCTCGCGCTGCTCGCGAAGATGAACGTCGCGGCGGCGGGGATCCGCAACGTGCGCCACCTCGCCGGGGACGGGACGGCCGCGAACCCCGCGCTGGGACAGTTCGACGCCGTGGTCGTGTGGGCAGCCTGCGTGAAACGCCCCGTTTCGGTCATAAGCCGGACCCGCTTCGGGGGGAGGATGGTGTTTCCCATGGGCCCCCTGCATCAGCAGCAGATCGCGCTCCTGGTCAACATGCCCAAAGAATCCTCCGGGGAGATCTTCCAGACCACATTCCACGAGTACTGCGTGTTTTCACCGCTTTACGGCATGTTCGGGGTCGTGTAGCTCCCCTCACTCCCCCTCGCCCGTCTTGTAGCAGTACCTGCACCCCATGATGAGGATCTTGGGCCCCGCGTCGGTCTTGAGCGGGGTGGCGTAGAGCCCCTCGAACTGCGTGAGGAGGGAGCCGCACAGGGGGCACACCCGCTCGCCGGGCGCGCGCGCGCCGCGCTTTCCAAAGACCATCCTGGGGTCCACGGCGTCTTCAACGGACTTTGGCCCATCGGCCCCCCGCGGCTTTTTCATTTCACGCACCTTCTCCTTTCCCGTCTCGTAAAGCGAGAGCAGGTAGACGAAGGCCGCGATCCCGATGACCAGGCCCAGGAAATAGAGGTGGTAGCTCACCTGGCCCTCCGGGTCACGAAGTTGATCATGACCGTGTCCGCGCA
>CALMJO010000531.1 GCA_937864375.1 uncultured Spirochaetota bacterium | reverse complement strand
ATACTAAAGTCTTCGACTGAAGTCGAGGGTTTTACTCCCCGTATGAGACAATAAGCTCCGCGCGCAAGTGCGGAATCTATAACCGGAGGCAATTATGAAACGCAGTATCTTCGTTATTACACTCGCGCTCGCCTGCGCGCTCGCATCGCCCGCATTCGCCATGGACTTTATCCTGGGAGCGAAGGGGGGCTACTTCACCTGGCTGCCCTACGTGAAGCAAATCGAGGGAGGCGGACTCGCCGACGTCGACAAGGGCCAGGGCGCGCTCTACGGACCCGTGCTGAGCGTCATGTTCACGCCGGACCTCTCGCTCTCCGTCGCGGCGCTCTTCGGGACGCAGTCCACTCACTGGTACTCCCCCAACCAGATCATGTCCTGGGAAACCGGCAACAGCGCATATGTCTCAGGCAACTATTTCATGGACGCAGACCGCATCGACATCGACTCGGCACTAAGCTACCGCGTTTCCGAGGGCTTCAAGATCTTCGCCGGATACAAGTACCAGATGATCAAGGTGAAGTATAAGGCGGCGGAACGCAGGAGTGAGATTCCTCCGGGAAGTTATGATGCTTACACGGAAAGCGAGGTCAATATAGACACTCCCGCACAAGGCCCGGCATTGGGGCTGGGATTCACGCTTCCCCTGGGGCAGAGCTTTTTCTTCACGGCGAACATATCCGCGCTTTACATGGCCGGATATTTCGACATGTATGAAAACAAGGCAAAGGTATATGATGTTTCGGGTTCGCCTGGAGACATCAACACAGTCACCTATGAAAACCGCGGCAGTATGAAATTGGACATGAAAGAATACGGGTTCAACTTCGAGCCCTCCGTGGGGGCGCGCGTAGGGGATACCGGCGTCATCATGACCGTGGGAATTCGCGTGCAATACATGCGCCTGAACATCGACAACGCTCCGCACCTCACCACGAAGAGCGACTGGGTGAACGACACCCTCTACGGACTCTTCGTGAGCGTGTTGTACTCGTTCTAGTAACCATTTCATTTCATTTTGAAAGCCGCGGGCAGCCTCCCGCGGTTTTTTCATGCGCGCTCCTTTGCATTCCCGCACCGCCGGAACGTTTGCACGCGCATCGGACTCACCCCAAAACCTTTCTTGATCTCATCGATCGCCGTTGCGCCTTTATCTCTTCATCCCCCCTGAAAGGCGCCTTTGCGGAAAGCTTCCATCGAGGTTGGCAGTCATCTTAACAGAATATTTACGGAAAGCCGTGGGAGCGCCTCCGTTTTGGGCTTGCATGAGGGCCGCGTGCATGGTATCGGGAGAAATTCGTATCCGCGCCTTCGGATACAAGCATGACTGATACACTATTTTCTCGGAGGAACCCATGATTCGCAGCACTCTCTTCGCATTAGGAATCGCGGCGGTATTCGTATTCATGCTCTTCGTCGGCCCCAACATGGCCGAGCAGGAACGCCCCTGCAATGACGACGTGCAGGCGCTCTGCAAGGACGTAACGCCGGGCGGCGGAAGGATTATCGACTGCCTGCAGGACAACATGGACAAGCTCTCGGCGAAGTGCAAGGCGCACATCACCGATATGCGCAAGCAGCTCTTGGATGCCTGCGGCGCCGACATCAAGGCCAACTGCAAGGACGTGAAGCCGGGACAGGGCCGCATCCTCAAGTGCCTCAAGGACAATGAAGCCAAACTATCGGCGCCCTGCAAGGCGAAGCTCAACCTCGACTGACGCCTAATGCCGCGATCCTCCTTCCGCGAAGCTGACCGTGCGGAAGGTGGACACGCGTGCGCCCTGCCTCCACATGTAGTCCGGAAGCCCTGCTTTGCGGCACGCCCAGATGAGGAATTCCTCCCGCGAGTAACCGCGCGCGCTCGCCACCTCCGGCAGGAAGATGCCGTACTGGCCGTTGTACTCAACCACGATCCCGTCCCTGCCTATGACGATTTCCTCGATGGACGCGACAGGCGTGTGAGGCGTGATTACCGCGATGTCTATGACGATTTCGGGGAGCTCCGCTGCGCCAAGCGGCCCGATGCGCCAGTCCTGGAACGCGGCCCGGTACGCGGCGTCGAGCACCGCGCGGTAGAGGGGCGCCTCGGGGAAGAGCGTCCCCATGCAGGCGCGGAAGGCCCCGTGCTTCGCGAGAGAAACGAACACGCCCGCGGGCTTTCTGCACGCGGCGGGTACGTCGTCATCGGCGGGAACTATTCCGGCGCCCTTCTCCATGAAGGATACGATCTGCGCGCGGGCGATCTTCAAAAGATATGTCCTGTCGGCGGCCGCCAGGCCGAACCCGTCCCTTTCCCGGTTTTCCGCCTGAACCTGCTTCGCCTCCCGCTCCGCGGGATTTTTGACCGGTCCTCCCCCGCTCCCGTTTTCCGCCGCGCACAAGAGCACGAGCGCGGGAAGGGCGAGGACCCAATGCCGGGACGCGGCACGAATCCCTGATGGTATAGGCGTCATTTTCATTTTACACTCGTTCCTCCGGAGTGGTCCGTCATGGAAAATGTAGCAGGAGCTGCGGTAAAAGTCCAGCA
>CALMJO010000530.1 GCA_937864375.1 uncultured Spirochaetota bacterium | reverse complement strand
GCAGCGCAAGGCGGACGAGGCCTACGGCTTCACCTTCCACCCGGCGCGCTTTGTCACGAGGCTGGGCGACGACCAGGTGCCCGACGCGGCGCGCGCGAGCATCAAGGACATTGCGGCGCGCCCGGATTACTACGTGAACAATGGCCTGCTCCGGCCGCCCGTGTGGTTCGTGCGCGTCAAACTGGAGGCGCTGGAGCCGGTGAGCGAGGCGATGGACGTCAGGGACTAGGGATAGATTCAGAAGCGATAGGCGCAGGCCGCGAACAGGACGTTACCGGCATCAATTCCGGGTCGATCGATTCCCATGTGCAGCGAAATCTCCGGACCCACACCAAGCGATTCCCTGATCCTGGCGTTATAGCGGTCGATCACGTAATCCAGGTGAACGAGCTCCACCACCCTCGAGGCAAGGAGCGCGTAGAAGAAGCCGGAGCTCACGCCATGGTATCCCTTCACGCTTGAATAAATGCATCCTCCGAGGAGTGCAAGGTCCAGGCCCAGGTACATGGCGCCGTACGCGTATTCCTTCGCGTAGACATGGCCCAGTCCCGGCAGGAGCAGGCAGGCTAGACCGGTGCCGGTCCACCAGGACTTTTTCGCTCCCTCGTACGCGTTGAGCGTCATCGTGCGGTCCGCGTCCATTTCGCGCACGGCGGCTTTTTCCCTGCCTATCTTCGCAATCTCGTCGTACCGGAAGACGAATATGCTGCCGTCCCTCGTTTCGATCTTAACCGCGGTGTTGAGCTCGTTCTCGACGATCACCCCCTTCACCCTGGAGCCGTTTTTCAGGTAAAGGACGTCAGCATATTCCGCGGCGTGGACCGCGCACTCCGCGGTGATGAAAATGACAAGCATGGCGAGTATTCGTTTCATGGTTCCCCCGTACATTTTATTGGACGGGCGCTGACCATGCATGGCCGCGGCGCCGTCCATAACTGGTACGATCGGGGAGCGAAAATCGAAACGGAATTCGGGACAGATTGGTATATTTGCATTGCGGGCTGACGAGGAAAGGTTGGTAAAAAGTTGGGGACCGAGGGGGGCACGTGGAATTCACGGGGCCTCAACCGGGATGACACGCTGTAACGCAACCGGGCGCCGATCACGCAGACACGCCAGTCGGCCCCCCATCAGATAGATTCTTTCCAGAGCGGGTTTTGATGGAATTCACCCGAGCATGTCGATGATGCGCTTCTGGAATGCGGCGAGCGTTTCCGCCGATTCGGCCTGAGTCGGTTCCAGGATCACGGAGAGCATGGCCATGCCCTCGAGGAAGGCGACCAGGGAGACGCTCATTCTCCGGGCGAGAGTCTCGTTCTTCACGGCGCGCATGATAACCTCGCGTGCGGCCTCGATCCATTCCTCGTACACTGTCCTGAGCTTGGAACGGACTTTTTTGTCATACAGGCCAATCTCCCAGATCTCCACGAAAATCCTGGAGAGCCGCCTGTCCAGGGTGATCCGGTGGTTCACGAAATTGAACATCTGGGAGACCACCTGCCGGGGCGTCGATTCCGCCGTGGTGTGGGCTGCCATGTACTCGTAGAAATCGGTCTTGTATTTCAAAATGACGTGATCAAGGAATGTTAGTAGAATCTCTTCCTTGCCGGTGAAGTAATAATGCAGCACGCCGTGATTCACGCCGGCAGCGCGGGCTATGTCCTTTATGCTCGTTTCCTTGAACGGCTTTTTTAAAAGGCAGGCGTACAGAGCCTCGATGATCTGCAGCCGGCGCTCTTCCTGTACAATTTTTCTTCCCATGACCTTTCACGTGACGCAAGAGTTTGTCCAATGATTCGCATTTCCACCTTACCAAGCCGCCGCGCCCTGTGTCAATAGAATTGAGGGATTGACGGTACGACAGTGCGCCGCGTTCGATCAACAAATCGTCTTAACGTGCGCGACGTACTGTACGAACCGTAAAAGAAATTAATTGAGCGGGAATAAGCTGATCGGCCCCCTTTATGAGAGTGAGGGGGGCCGAATAGCTTCCTGGCGGGGGACTATGCCTGCTGCAGGAAGGGCGCTAGCCGCACTTTGAATATCCGCACAGCCTGCACACGCTGCATCCCGATTCAAACTCCAGGGGTCCATGGCAGTCGGGGCACACGCCCACGATGGTGATGTTCCCCTGCGACTTGCCGTTAGTCTCGGCGAAGTTCTTGGCATCATCGGTGGCGCTCACGGCCTTTCGCGAATCAAGCCCTAAATGCCGTTCAACGGCCTTTGCGATGGCGTCGGCGCAGGAATAGATGCGACCTCCCTTCTCCCAGGCCTGGTTGGGGCAGCGCACGCCCTTGAGCTGCTTGATTATCTGCTCGGGCTCGATGCCGCATCGAAGAGAGAGCGAGATGAGCCGGCTCACGGCCTCGGTCTGACTCGCGGCGCAGCCGCCGCCCTTGCCCATCGTGGCGAAGACCTCGAAGAGCCCGTCCTCGTCCTCGTTGATCGTGACGTAGAGCGCGCCGCAGCCGGTGGTCATCTTGCGTGTGGAGCCATAGGTGACCTCGTCGCGGCTCTTGGGCACCAGGTGCGAACCCGTGTGGACGGGCACCTCCTCATCCTTCTTTTCGCGCTGGACCTCGAGCACCTGGTTGTCCCGCGAGCCGTCGCGGTACACGGTGACGCCCTTGCAGCCCAGCGCGTAGGCCAGGCGGTAGACCTTGTCGATGTCCGCCTCGGTCGCGCCGTTGGGAAAGTTCACCGTCTTGGACACCGCGTTGTCCACGTACTTCTGGAACGCGGCCTGGATGCGGATGTGGCTCTCCGGAGAGATGTCGTGCGCGGTCACGAAGACGCGCCGCACGTCTTCCGGGACGCCGTCAATGTG
>CALMJO010000529.1 GCA_937864375.1 uncultured Spirochaetota bacterium | reverse complement strand
CTACGAAATCGTCTAGCGCGCATGCGCGCCCGCGGGAAACGGACCCCGCCTGATCAGGGAGCCGCGTCCGGCTCCACGAGCGGGCGCGTTTTTTCTATCCGGAAAAATACCAGGAAGCGCTTCTTTCCCGGGACCTCGTCCCCGCCCGTGCGGTGGCGCCGGTATTTCTCTATTTCGGCGGGGTCGTCGGTCTCGCGGAGCTTCTCCATGTACAGCCGGATCCCGTCCCTTTTCGTTCCGCTCTCCACGAAAATAAATGCCGCATAACGGTTTTCCTCGAGGTTGCGGTGGCTCAGGCGGTCGTTCATGACGAAGGCGACGGTCCCGTCCTCCATGAAGTGGGGCCGGGAATAGAGCGCCGCGTTCGGGAATCCCTGCGCGTCGGCGGTGGCGAGCACGCCCGTGCCCGTGTGCGTTTCAAAGTAATTGTTTAGATCCATGTATTCCTCCCTGGCGCCGTGCACGTGCGCGTTCGCGCACAGGCTCATCATGCGTAATGAAACAATATACCGTTCCCCGCCGGCGGAGGCAAGATCCGGACCCGGGAAACGCGCCGTCACCCGCGGCCGCGTCAGTCGTCGGCCTGGAACCCGAAAGACATCCTGATCCTGCAGCGGACGGGCCTTCAGATATGGAATGCCGGATCAGGCATGCGCCTTTTCCATGCAGCGTGCGCGTGCGATGGAGGCGGCGCCAAGCGCGCCCACGAGCTGAGGGTCCACCGGGAGCGGCGCAACGGGCGCGCCCAGTACGCGCGTGAGCTCTTCCACCAGGCCCCTGTTCTTCGCACAGCCGCCTGTCACCGTCACCCGGGGCCGCACGCCTACCCGCCTGAGGAGCGTGAAACACCGCTTTGCAACCGCCGCCTGGATTCCCGCCGCGATTTCACATGGGGGATTCTTCCTGGCCAGGAGACTTATAACCTCGCTCTCCGCGAACACGCTGCACTGCGAAGTCACGGGAATCGCGCGCTTCGCAGAAAGGGAAAGCGATGAAAACTCCGCGAGATCCATCCTGAAAATGCGGCTCATCGCCTCGAAAAAGCGCCCCGTTCCCGCCGCGCACTTGTCGTTCATGGCGAACTCCATGACCGTCCCGTCATCCCCCATGGCTATTCCCTTCACGTCCTGTCCACCGATGTCCACGATGGTCTTTATCGAGGGATCGCACAGGAACACGCCGCGGGCGTGGCAGGTGATCTCGGAGATGTTTTCATCCGCGAAGGGGATCTCCGCGCGCCCGTAACCGGTACCAACCAGGTATGCAAGCTCCTCGGTCCCCGAGATTAAACCCGATTCACGCATCGCGTGGGAAAGCGCGATGACCGCGGTCTCCTCGGGGTCCACCTCGCGGGGAACGATCCATGACGCGACGATCCCCTCGTCGTCGAGTATGACCGCCTTTCCCGTGGTGGAGCCAATGTCGCATCCCGCGTAAAATTTTTTATCCATGATCACTCCTCCGTTCTCCCTGCCTTGTCGTTCCCTGCGAAAAGGGTGCTTGGGAGCGTTGGGGATGAGGAGATACTTCCAGCGCAGGGTTCGGCAATATCCCGTCCCGGGGATCGAGTCATTCTACCGGACTCGACTCCTCGCATCTCGTCCATTACCCTGCTCCGCATCCCCCCTTTCCGTGAATCAGCCGTAAAACCAGGAATGTATATCGTATATCGCATAACGCATATGATCAGGCCCTTCGCTTTTCCTTCATGACGTTCTCCATGAAGTGGTCAACCTGGTCCCGTATTCCGTCGCGGGGCACGATGCGCGGGTCGCAGAGATCGTACTCGATGATCAGGAGCGGTATCCCGCGCGCGCGGCAATCCTCCCTCAGGAGCCCGTTGAGGGCCTGCGTGTTCTTGCAGCCAATGTGGCCCGCGATCCAGATCATGTCCATGCTGAAGTGACTGTACAGGTGGAACATGTCGGTGAAGTAGTTCGCCGCGGGTCCGCGCGTGTGGCGCGCCATGGGCCCGTTCATGATGTTGTGCGCGAGGCCGCGCAGCATCGTCTCCGGCGATGAGGTGTCGATGAAGGGCTGGCGGTTGAAGCTCATGCTGTCGATGATGCAGCTTGCGCCGTACGCCCGCTCCGCCCAGACGAAGAGGTCGATGTAGTGGAGGGTGGGCGGATTCCACAGGAGAACCCTGTGCTTTTCACGGGGGTTCGCCCCCTTTCCCCTGGCAAGGCTTTTCCGGGTGAGGTCCGCCAGGCGCTCGAACATGCGCACCGCGGAGGGCCGTCCGGGCATGACGTTAAAGCCCCAGAGGTGGCTCAGGCTTATCGCCTCACCGGCCATGGGGGCGGGCTTCGCGCGGATCATGTCCCATATTTCCAGCTCCAGCTCCGCCATGCGGTTGCGCCTCCCGCATATGTCCCTGAGCCTGTCCCAGTCCATGCGCCCGGGGGTGTGCTCCTCGAGCCAGGCGATCATGGCGCGCAGCTCCCCGGCAAAATACGCATGCGCCCTTTCGCTCGAGACGTCGTAGGGAACGTCCAGCCTGAACGCGGGAAGCCCGGTGATTTTCTGCATCACCGTGTACGAGGCCATTCCCCCGTCGCAGGGCAGATTGGAGGTCACGATCGCGCGGGCGGGCGGAAACTCTCCGCGGTAGGCGACGCCCATGGTCGCGCGGGGCAGGCTGCAGATGTCCGGCGGCACACCCTGGTTTTCCGCCGCGTCCAGGTACCGCTCCATGGCGCGCGGATTCAGCATGGGAAGGAGTATGCCCAGGAGCTCGGGCATCCACGGCTGGAGTCCCATCGCGTGCAGTATCTCCGGCGGCACCATGTCCTCGTGAATCACCAGGCGGTCACCGCGATGGAACATGCCCTCCAGCAGATCCACCATTCCGCGCGTCACCTCCTCGATGACCAGCGCGACCGCGGTGCGATAGGTGCCTTCGCGGTTCTCCACCAGCCTGGCGAGGAGCCCATTCACCCCGAGGAGGTCCATGAGCCAGGGGTAGCGGCGGATGTCGCGCAGCATGTCGAACGGCCCGTGCTTCGCGCCCATGAGGAGGATGGATGCAAGGTTTTTCGCCTGGTAACCCGTAAGCGTCATGCGGTTCGCGACTCCCCGTACACGTGAATGCATAGCGGCCACCCTATTTCCCCATGCTCTCGATGAATGCCTGCACCCGCGTGCGCAGCTGGCCCTCTGCGCCCATATGGTATTCCCGCTCCAGCCTGAGCACCGGCAGGCCCGCGTCCCTGAGCGCCCGGGCGAGCGGGGTGATCTCGACCCCCCAGCAGTCGCAGAACTTCACCGTCTGAACAATCACGCCGTCGGCCCGGTACTCGCGCGCGAGTGCGATGATGTCCCGCACCCGCGCATCATGGTCCTCCATCATCCTGGGGCACGAGGTTCGCGACAGGTAGTGCGCGGCAAGCGCGGCGAATGGATCGCCTCCCTCCGGTACGGGCGCGAGGGCCGGGACCGACCCCGTGCACAGCCTGTCCGCGACCACGAGAGCGCCCTGGTCCTCGATGGCGTTGATGTACGCCGGGTCGTCAAGCTGGCCTCCCGCTATGACCACCCTCGCCCTGAATTTTTTAGCGGGCGCACGTCCCCGCAGCGCACGCTCGAGGTCGTCAAGTATGCCCGCGAACAATTTCTTGGGTGACGCGCCCGCGGCGAGCATGAGCGCGTGGAATTCGCCCCCGGTGAGCCGGGGTACGTCCAGCTTCCTCAGTTCTCCGATCGCGCGCAGCCGCGCGTTAAAGGCGTTCAGATCCCGGATCGACTCCGCGACCGCCCCGGGACCGGTGTCCGTCCCGAAGTGCCCGCCCAGCGCCGCCGCGAAGATGCGCAATTCCTCCGCGAACCACGCAACCGCCGCCGCGCCCCGCTTGTGGGGAACATCAAGGATGTGGATGAAGCCGGGCCGGACGAGGCGCCCCAGGTTGTCGTACAGGCGGCGCAGGTGATCGCAGCTTGCCGCGAAGGCCCAGCCGCGCAGGAAATCGTAGCGCCCGTCCATGGCGTACTCGAGGAGGCTTCGCACGTAGGAACAGGTGACGCTGGAAAGGTAGATGTCCGCGGCCTCGGTCCCGGCCGCGCCGGGCGCGCGCATGCGCACCGGGAAGAGCTGCCCGGCGGAAAGCAGCGCCTCCGGTACGTAGCTGCAGGTATAGCCCACCGGCGCCATGCCGTCACGGATCGCGCGCATGACAAGGTCGTTCCCGGGTTCGCCAAGCAGCCCATACACTTCATCGAACACGCTGTTCACTCCCGTCGCCCCCTGCTTCTTATTTCGCACAACGGGCATCGCCATCCCTCGGCGCGTGAACCCGCCCTCTTCGTCCTCAACGGGGTGGCCCCTATGCTTCCCGGCCCCGGAATGCCCCCGCAATTCGCGGCTGTCCGCGCGGTCAGGCCTTATGCAGAACGTCCAGCCCTAGGCGCGACATGCATTCACGGACCGCCCTCGCCGCCGGGGATTCCCCGATTCCCAGGATGCTGCGCCCCTCCATGTCGAAGCGGCGCACCGAATCGTCTTCCGGGACCGTTCCCAGGAATGGTATTCCCCCGGGGGCCGCGATCGTTCCCGTGTCGTCCCCGGGGCGTACCCGGTTGACGATGAGCCCCGCTTTCGCGCAGTCCGCCGCACGCCCGGCAACGGCATGGATGCCCGCGGCCACGCCCAGGCCCTTGCGCGACGAGTCCGAAACGAGCACAAGGTGCGTGATGCGCTCCATCACCCTGCGGTTTACCTGCTCGATCCCCGCCTCGCCGTCTATCACGACCGCGTCGAAGCTGCGCGCAACCGACCCTATGATGTCGCGCAGGAGGTCGTTCACCTGGCAGTAGCAGCCGTCCTTCTCGGGGCGCCCGATCGCGAGAAACGCGATGCCGTCCCGCTCCTCAAGCGCGGCGGCGACCTCGAAGTCCAGCTGCTCGACCATCGAACGCGCATCCCCCGCACCGCCTCTTTCCACCTGCTCGATGAGGGCGCTCCGGATGTCGTCGACTGTCCGTGCCGGGGAAAAGCCCAGCGCGAGCGCCAGGCCCACCGCCGGGTCGGCGTCTATCGCGAGGATGCGCCGCGCGGGATCGCGCGCGAGCGCTCCGGTGATCATCGCGCTTATTGACGTCTTGCCCACACCGCCCTTCCCGCATACCGCGATAACCGCGGGCCGTGTCCCGTTTTCGCGCTCAGGCATTTTCCGCCTCCCCGTGGAGCGTGCTCCTCATGGCCCTGAGGCCGTCCACCTCGGCGCAGACGTCGCTGAAGCCGCAGCTCCCGCAGTCGAGGGAGAGCTCGCTCGCCATCCTGTTCATGGCGCCTATGAGCCGCGCGGCCTTCTCTCCCGGCGGCTGCAGGCTGCGCACGTCCGCGGTAGAAGAGGTCACGAACACGCACTCCACGCCCGCCACGTAATCGAGCGACATGTAGCGTTCGACGAGCGCCTCGCCCAGGGTACGCAGCGTGAAGCCGTTCCCCGCCGCCTCCCGGCTCACGCGGCTCCACTCCCGGAGGTACTGCGAAACGCCCCTCATCATGTAGCCTTTTAGGCTGACATCGTAGCGCGCGAGCTCGATCTCCCTGTGGTGCTCGTAGCAATTGTGCGCGTCGAATCCCTCCACGAGGAGAAACACCGCCTTTCCGAAGGGAAGGCTCCTGCCCCGGCTCTCCGGGATGTCGGGGCCCACGACCGTTATGCGGCCGCTCTCCACGAGCGCGGGGTTCTCCGTCCAAAGGACGAAGGACGCGGATTCGTCGCGCGGGTTCCCCAGCTCCACCGCGGTGTCGGCCTGCAACACGATGTTGCCGCGCACGCCCCCCGGCCACGAGTGCGGTCCGGCCCGGTATGACGCAACGGGATGCACGCGCGCCGCGAGCTCGTCGAGGCGGTTCCTTGTCTGGGCCATTATTTCGCCGAAAAGTTCCATTCCTCCCGGTGCGCCTCCCGTTATTGCCCGCGATGCGCGCGGATTCCCGCAAATCCGGAACCCATTTCGCCCAACTCGTTTCTTCGTCCCCGGCCGCCGCTTATTTCCCGGTCCCCTGCGCGCCGATCCTGTCCGCCGCG
This sequence comes from uncultured Spirochaetota bacterium, assembly GCA_937864375.1. Classification (GTDB taxonomy): domain Bacteria; phylum Spirochaetota; class UBA4802; order UBA4802; family UBA5368; genus FW300-bin19. The sequence continues at coordinate 748 of CALMJO010000529.1, read as the reverse complement.
TAGAGGGCGGCGCCCACCGCGCCGTTTATCTGCGGGTTCTCGATGCGCACGAGACTGGTCCCCAGCGCCCTGCCGAGCGCCGCGAACATCCCGGGATTGTTGGCCACGCCGCCCGTCATCACCGCCGTTCCCTCGACGCCCATGCCTCGGGCCAGCGATGCCGCCCGGTTCGCGACGGCATGGTGCAGGGCGTTTATGATATCCGGGATTTCAGCGCCGTCGCTCACCAGCGAGATGATTTCCGTTTCCGCGAAGACAACGCACTGGTTCGAAAGGGCTATGCTTTTCGTTGAGCGCGCGGCAATCTCGCCCAGGTCCTCGAGCCGCACGTCGAGGGCTTCCGCGATGACCTCCAGGAAGCGGCCGGTGCCCGATGCGCACTTGTCGTTGTAAACGTAGCGCAGCACGTTTCCGGACGCGTCCACCTTTATGGCCTTCGCGTCCTGTCCTCCAATGTCGATCACCGTGCGGGCGTCCGGCGCCTGCCGCACCGCGCCGCGCGCATGGCACGCGATCTCGGATTCGACGCCCTGCGCGAAGGGGATGTTCCGGCGCCCGTACCCGGTGCCCACGCAGTACGCCACGTCGTCAAATCCGAGCCGGGCCATTTCCAGCGCGAGCGCCATCACGGACCTCGCCGACTCCGCGGGCGCGCGCGTGGCGCGCGTAACCGCCCACCCGAGGATCCTGCCGTCCTCCACCACCGCGGCCTTCGCGGTGAGGGAGCCTATATCGCACCCTGCAGTGA
>CALMJO010000528.1 GCA_937864375.1 uncultured Spirochaetota bacterium | reverse complement strand
CTGGTGAGCGGTGCGCGATCATCTTTTACAACCGCCTTCCAGAATAATTCGACGAGGTGATTTTCAGGGAATGATTTCAGCATGGCGACCATCGCATCTTCCGGGATTGTTATTTTCTTTTGGTGCATTCTTTTCATCTCCGCATCCGCGGTGCACGTGTCCGAACTAATAGTTTAATCGAACACTCATCCACGGACAATTGAAATCATTAAGAAAAATATACATTAACCCGAATGGCAAGCACTATTTCTTTATCGCGTAGAGTATGATGCTCTTGGGAAAAAAGTTGTCGAGCACTCCCTCGAAGCGCTCCATGAAGCGTGAGCCCATGCCGTAGGTGAGGAAGGTGCGATATCCGCGGGTGAGCGGCTGGTCCTCCAGGTGCAGCCCCACCACGCAGCGGATGAGCCAGTACACGGTGTGCAGCGCGTGGCGGAAGTCCACCGCGTACACCCGGAGCCCCTGCCGGTTCAGGATCCCTACCAGCCTCCGGGGAACGTATTTGCGCACGTGGCCCCCGGGCGAGGTAAAGTATTCGTAGGTGAGCGCGTTGAACATCCACTCGCTTATGTAGGTGGGGACCGTCACCGCGATCCTGCCGCCCGGCTTAAGCACGCGCGTGAGCTCGCGCGCCGCGAGCTCGTCGTCGTCTACGTGCTCCATCACCTCGGAGCAGATTATCCTGTCGAAGGTGCCGTCGCGGAAGGGAAGCCGGAGCGCGTCGCCAATGTGGACCTGGTAGCGCCCCTCGGCATGCGCCTGCCCGTTTCCCTGCATGATGTGCATGGTGTAGCGGGCCTTGCGCACGCTCTCCATGTCCATGTCCATGCCCAGCACCCGGGCGCCGCGCGCCAGGAACTCGAACGAGTGCCTCCCGGTGCCGCACCCGGCGTCAAGCGCGAGCTGCCCCTTCCTGACGTCCAGGGTGTCAAAATCAACCGTGAGCACGCTTGACTTCCTCGTAGACGGCGACCATCTCCCGCGCCGCGTTCTCCCAGGTGAACTCCCTGAGGACGCGCAGGCGCGCGTCCTTTCCCATTTTTTTCCGGATCGCGGTGTTGTCCAGCAGGAAGTCGATCCCCTCGGCCAGCGCCTCGGGATCCCGCGGGGGGACCAGGTACCCGGTCTTCATGTGCTCGCCCACCACCTCGGGG
>CALMJO010000527.1 GCA_937864375.1 uncultured Spirochaetota bacterium | reverse complement strand
TTTCCCTTCCAATCTGCACGTGGTCGCTCCGCGAAAAATATTCGCCCACTGCCGGTGAAAACGATTCAAGGCGTACGGTGAGCGAGGGATCGTCGCGCTCCACCGTGTTCCTGCCCACGATGATCGCGTCGACCCGTGAACGAAGCCGGTGCGCCAGGAGCCGTGAATGCTCCCCCGAAATCCAGCGCGAGTCTCCCCGGGGGGTCGCGGTCTTGCCGTCCATGGTTACGGCCGCCTTGTGGACGATGAACGGCGTTCCCGTGGAAATATATTTCCTGAACGGACGGATGAGGTCATACGCGGCCGGCACGTACGCGCCGCCCGGCACGACGTCGACGCCGTGCCCTCGGAGAGCGCGGATCCCCTTCCCCGCGACGCGCGGGTTGGGATCCAGTATGGGCACATGCACCCGGGATATCCCCGCTTTTATTATTGCATCCGTGCAGGGCGGCGTTTTGCCGTGGTGGCAGCATGGCTCCAGCGTCACGTAGAGCTCGGCGCCGGCGCATTCTCCTCCCGCCCGCTTTATCGCGTCGACCTCGGCGTGATCGCTTCCGCACGCGCAGGTGCATCCCTGCGCGAGCATGCGCCCGTCCTTCACGATAACCGCTCCCACGGCGGGGTTCGGCGAGGTTGCGCCCATGGCGGAAAACGCGCACGCCAGCGCCTGTTCCATGAACGAGTCAGTTTTTCCCATGACCGATCCCGTAGTCGGCGAATATCGCCTCCCGGTCCCTGTCCAGCTTGAGGTCCTCGACGAGCCGCTCCAAGGTTTGCCCGCGCAGGGCGGCGTTGTTCCTCAATGCTTCACGGTACCCCCCCACAATGCTTCCCCCGTAAAAAACCGTTGCGCCTATCCCGAAGAGAATACCCAGCGGCCGGTTTTCGGTCCTGAACGCGAAATACGTCAATCCCGCCAGCACCCCTATCACCACCCCGGCCATGATGCCGGTCGCGGTGTTGCCCGCGTGGGAATAGCCAAGCCCCGGGAACAAACCCAGCGCCATCGCGACGCGTGGGCTCCTTTCCTTGTCCCTGGCGCCCTGCGCATAGCGGGCCAGCTCCTCCCACTCGCTCGTATCGATCCCGGACAGGTCAAGGTCCTTCCACCGGGGCGCTGCGCCCGCGGGGTCCAGCACGGAGGCGAGGAAGAGGCGCTTCTGGCGCATCGCGCGCAGGCTCCCCGTTCCTTCGCACATTTCCGGCACCAGAATGCCCGCAGCGGAGGCATAATCAAAGCGTGCCAGGTAGACGTCGGACTTAAACAGCGCGTCGGCGCAACGGGCCGGTTTGCCCGTTCCCGTAAGGGTTCGTGCCAGCACACCGTCGAGGTTCGCCCCGCGATACATGAGGTACAATGACGTTATGTGCGATTTTTCCGGAGGGATAAACCCGGGATGGAAGGCGTCGAGGCGCTGGATTTCGACGTACGCGCGGTAGAACTCGCGTTTCGAAACCAGGGAACGGGCGAATCCCAGGACCGCCTCCGGGGCATATTCGTCAGGATGGGCGCCGGGCGCGTTTTGGGCCAACCCGGCCCCGCCCGCGCCGCCGGAGAGCAGCAGGAGCACACAGACGAGGCGTAGGGTGCGCATGGCGTCAGGTCATCACGCGGTGAATCTTTCCCACCACAGTACCACCGGGGCGGCCATATAGACGGTCGAGTAGGTACCGCTCACAAGGCCCACCAGCATCACAAGCGCGAAATCGCTTATGGTTCCTTCGCCTATCACGTACAAAGCGAGCACGCAAAAGAGCACCGTCAGCGAAGTGATGAACGTTCTCGAGAGAGTCTCGGTGATCGAGATATCGAGTATCTGCGTGAAGGTATGTTTCGCCTTGATCTGCTGGTTCTCGCGCACCCTGTCGAATATCACTATGGTGTCATTCACGGAGAAGCCGAATATCGTGAGAATTGCGGCGATGATCGGAATGTTCACCTCGACGCCCGCGAATCCGCAGAACAGGAAGGCGACGATAACATCGTGCAGCACCGCGACCATGACTCCGGCCGAATACTTGAGCTCGAAGCGGAACGCGAGGTAAATCGCCATGAGGAGAAGCGCCGCTATCGAAAGCTTCCATGCGGATTTTTTGAGGAACGCTCCCACCGCCGGTCCAACAGTTTCCGTGCCCACGATCTTCACCCCGGCGAATTTTTCAACGAGAACCTTCTTGACCGCTTCGGCGCTTCTTTCCGAAGTTTCTCCGCCGGCCAGGAGCTTGGTGGTGATTACGTACTGGTTATGCTCTTCCCTGCCGAACTGCTGGACCTCCGCGCCGATTCCCGCATTTTCGAACTCCTTCCGGATGTCCCCCGGCTTGACATTCGCCGGGAACTGCGCGGTAACCTTTACGCCGCCGGCAAAATCGATTCCCCATTCGAATCCCCCGTTCAGCGCCGTGCCGACGGCGAATGAGGCGATAATGACGAGGGACGCAGTAATGGCGTACCATCTATATTTCAGGAAGCTTATTGTTTTCACCGCAGTACCCCTTATATGCTCAGTTTCTTGATGTTTTTCCAGGTAGAAATAACTTCAAACACGTATCGGGTGACATACAGGACCACGAACATGCACGATATAAGACCTATCGAAAGCGAAACGGCAAATCCCTTGATGGGACCGGTCCCGAACTGCGCGAGCACGAACGCCGCGATGAGCGTGGTCACGTTGGAGTCGAAAATAGCCCAGAACGCGCGATCGAAACCGTTAACCACGGCCACACGTACCGATTTGCCGGCCTTGAACTCTTCCTTCATGCGCTCGTAGATTAGCACGTTTCCGTCCACGGTCATACCTATCGTAAGGATAAGGCCCGCGATACCGGGCAGCGTGAGCGTAAAGCCCAGCCAGGAAAGGATCGCGAAGGTGAACACGAAATTGAGCGAAATACCCACGATGGCGATGAAACCGGACGCTCTATAATATACGAGCATGAAAAGCGCCACCGCCGCAAACGCCAGCAGCGTGGCCTTCATGCCCGCGTCTATCGAATCCTGTCCAAGCGACGGCCCCACCGACCGCTCTTCAATAATGGTCAGATTCACGGGAAGCGCGCCTTCCTTGATAATGCGCGCGAGGGTGTTCACTTCATCCAGGGTGAAATCGCCCGTGATCTGGGCGCTGCCGGTGGGGATCGTTTCCCGGATCGAGGGCGCGCTTCGGATCTTGTCGTCGATCACGATCGCGAGTCTGCGCCCCTTGTTCTTCTCGGAGGTGACATCGGCGAATTTTGCTGCGCCCTCAGGGGTGGTGTTGAAGTGGACCGTAAGTCCCCCATATTCGTCGTTTCCCACCCACGCCTTGCTCATATCGTTTCCGGCAAGCGCTACCTGCTTTTCCAGAGCCATCGGATACGACGGAAAAGCCTTCTTTGTTTTTTCGTCGCGCTCGAAGTAGAAGAGAATCTCCAGGTTGTCGGGAATCTTCACGCCGTTGGATATGTCGGAAAGCAGTGCACGCTGGGCGCCGGCATCTTCCGCGATGTCCTTGTCTTTGAGATTGAGCTTCTGCATGTTCTGCTTGAGCCACTCGCCGGCCTTGCGCGTGTATTCATCGTTCACCAGCCGGTATTCCACGCGCCCGGTCGTGCCGATGGCCTTTTTCACCGCGTTGGGGTCCTTCACGCCGGGAAGCTGCAGCTCGATCGCGTCGTTGCCGCGCGGGCGAATAGACGGCTCCGCGACCCCGAACTTGTCGACGCGGTTGCGGAGGAGCTCAAGGGCCTGCTGCGTGATTTCGTTTTTTTCGGAATCGGACAGGGTTTTTTCGAGTTTCTTCTCCATGGTGTCATAGTCGGCCTTGAGCACAAGGCTCATGCCGCCCTGCAGGTCGAGACCCAGGTTCACCTTCTTGGCGAGGAGCGCCTTTTCCGCCCAGTGGGGCAGGATCTGCGCGTCGCGCACGCCGGGCATCGCCCGCACCTCGTTCATGACCGCGTCGTTGAGGCCGTAGCCGCGCGCCGAAAGGACGTTTTCCGATTTTTGCACCTGGTAACCGTTGCCGAACCGGGCGTCCAGGGCCTTGCGCTGCTCCTGGCTCGCGTTGTCGGCGAAGGTGATCTTTATTTCTTTTTTATCGACCGTGGGAAGAATGAGAAGTGCCGCGAAAAAAATGATCGCGAGAATCATGATGCCTTTTGAAATAAGACCCCTGTTCATGGTGACCTCTGTTGCAGTAGAAAATGGTTACGCCCTGGGGAACCGCTTCAGTACGCTGCTGCGGCGCCCGCCGCTCCTGAACCTGTAGAGCACGAACACCGTTATGATGATCGCCACCAGTATTATCTTTGCCGCTATGTCGGTGGCGCGCTGGCTCATACCGAGCAGGCCCTTGCCGGACGATTCCTTGTCGGCGTCGTCCTTGGCGGGCTTAGTTTCCTTCCCCGCGAGTGCGGGATCGGAAAGCTTGATTCCGGGGATGCGCTTGTATTTGTAG
>CALMJO010000526.1 GCA_937864375.1 uncultured Spirochaetota bacterium | reverse complement strand
ACGAGCTCTAGTACGGTCTCGTGGGCTCGGAGATGTGTATAAGAGACAGGTATGCGATCGGGATCTCCGGCGCGGACACGATGCGGCTCTGCTGGCAGATCGTGAACAGCTCGGTGACGCGGTTCAAGTACAGCGCAGGAAGGATCGCGCTCGCATCGTTTAATAATTTCAGCCACCTGGAGACAGGGGACCACGGCGCGCTGATCACCTACAGGTAATGCGATGACCACGAAAGAGGAAGTCAGGGCAAAGGCGCTGGAACTGGGGTTCGAAGACGCCGGCTTCACCGGCCCGGAACCATTCGAGGACCAGCGCGAGGTGCTGGAATCCCGCAGGGACATGTACGAGTGGTGCGTCTCCCTTGGACTGGACCTTTTCACGGGGACCGATCCGCGCGCGGTCTTCCGGGAGTGCCGCTCCATCATCGTGGTGCTGGAAAATTATTTCCGCGAATCGTTTCCCCGCGGGCTCGAGACCCATTACGGCCGGTGCTACCTGGACGACGACCGCGTGACGCGCGACGGGCTCGCCGTCCGGATCAAGGCCTTCCGCTCCTTTCTGCGCGAGCGCGGCATCGAATCGGCGGTACCGTTCCATGTGCCGCACCGTCTCGCCGCGGCGCGCGCGGGGCTTGGGACTTTTGGAAAGAACTGCCTGTTCTACGGGCATCGCGCCGCGCGCGGAAGCTCCTTCGTCCTTCCCGTCGCGTTCCTGGTGAACCGTGAATTCGAGCCCGACGTTCCCACGATCCAGGTGGGCTGTCCCGAATGGTGCCGCAACGCCTGCATCGCGGCCTGTCCCACGGGCGCGCTCAAGGGGCCGCGAAAGATCGACCCCCGTCGCTGCATTTCCTACATGACCTATTACGGCGACGAGCTTACCCCGCCGGAGATGCGCGAGCCCATGGGACTCTGGGTGTACGGGTGCGACCGCTGCCAGGACGTATGCCCGCGCAACGCTCCCCTTCTCGCGCGCTCGCTCCCCGAAAACCCGCGCGTCCGCGCGCGCGCCGCGCATTTTGACCTTCGCGTCATCCTGGAAATGGACATCGAGCGCTACAAGGCCGACGTGTGGCCGCACATGTTCTACATGCCGCCCGAATCGCTCTGGAAATGGAAGATGAACGCCGCGCGCGCGATGGGCAACAGCAGGGAGCCCTCGTACGTGAAGGACCTCGCGCGCGTCCTTGGATCGGGGGAGGACTGGCGGGTGCGCGCGATGTGCGCCTGGGCGCTGGGCAGGATCGGCACCGACGGAGCGCGCGACGGGCTTGAGCGGGCGATGGCCGCTGGGGAAGAACGCGTACTTGAAGAGATAAAGGCGGCGCTTACCGTGATCGGCGGGTAACAGGATGAGCGCACGGCCACGCATCGCGCACAGGATCCACGGAGAGCGCAGCCGGGAAACCCGGCGATACTCAATGGAAAGAGGGAATCCCGGGAAGGCCCGATGGATTTAAAGGAATTCGAAAGGATCGTCACGGAAACGCAGGACGAAACATTCCGTGAGATCGTCCGGGAGAACCCGTCCGTCATCAAAATAAAAAAAGCGGCGCGCGCGGTGGAAAACCTCCGCCGCATCACTGACGCCACGCTGGAGATCGCCAACCGCCGCGGCTTCCAGGCCATGAGCATGCGCGACCTGAGCTCGGCCACCGGCCTCTCCCTGGGCGCGATGTACGCCTATTTCTCGAGCAAGGACGAGCTCCTGGACCTCATCCAGGAACAGGGACGGCGTTCCGTGTTCAGGGTCCTCGCCGCGCAGGTCGAGGGCGTCACGGCGCCCCCGGAAAAGCTGCGCCGACTCATCACCGCGCACATCCACCTGAGCGAGCTCATGCAGCCCTGGTTCTATTTTTCCTACATGGAGGCCAAGAACCTGGGCAAGCGCGACCAGAAGTTCGCGATCGAAAGCGAGCTCTACACCGAAAAGATATTCACGGAAATTCTCGACGAGGGCCGGCGCGCGGGAATTTACCGCGAGCACGACGCGGTCATGACCGCGTCCCTGCTTAAAGCGGTCCTCCAGGACTGGTACCTCAAGCGCTGGAAATACCGGACCCGCATGGTGAGCGCGGGAGACTACGCGAAATTCGTTATCGGCTTCATGGAAGCCTATCTTGAGAGCACGCAATAGGGAGGTGAGCACATGCAGGAATACATCGACAAGGCGGCTGCGCCCCGCACGGGCGAAGAGCCTGTCTCTTATACACATCTCCGAGCCCACGAGACCGTACTAGATC
>CALMJO010000525.1 GCA_937864375.1 uncultured Spirochaetota bacterium | reverse complement strand
GGCTTATAGAGAAAAGCGGATACATGAAATTGACGCCGGCGAGATATCCCGGCGAGATCTGGGAGCCGAACTCATGGGCGGGAACGGCAAACCCCGCCCGCACCCCCCACGCGAAGGGCTCAATTTCGGCATGCGCATGCGCGCCGAGCACTGAAACAAGGCAGCCGAACATCGCAAGAAAGTTTACCAGCCCGCGCGGCATTATTACCGATGTCCTCCTGGTGGTCGGCACTGTGTTCTCATGCGTACGAAAATTCCGTATATGTTATATAAAGAACACGGGGAATATATTTCAATAAAATATTAGGCGGGCCGGTTTTTTCTTTATATGCAGGGAAAAATGTTCAATAACGTCGATTCGCGCATAATCCCTCCTGTCCCCCCTTTAATAAAGGGGGGATGTGAGTGAGAGCAAATGGCGTTTTACACGGCCCCCTTTAGTAAAGGGGGCGGCCTGAGGCCGGGGGATTACCGGTACTTCGAAAAATCGACGCCGCGCTTCGCGCCGCGCTCCTCGAACCAGTCGTTCTCGGTGAAGGGTTGCTGCTTTATATCCTTCTCCTCCTTCCTGGCGAGGCTGATCGCGCCGGCGGGGCAGGTGGAGATGCACAGGCCGCACCCGATGCACTTCCGGGGCGTGACCTCGTAGGCGTCCGCTCCCTCCGCGATCGCACCCACCTGGCAGCGCTCATCGGCACAGAGTCCGCACGAGGTGCATTCATCGGGGTCGATCTTCGCATAATAGCTGGAATTGACGGCGTCCCAGGCGGGGATGCCCAGCTCGTTTATGGACCTGAGCGGGCCGCAGCAGCACTTGCAGCAGTTACAGATGAAGAACTGCCCGTTCTGGAAGTTGTTGGTCATGTGCACCAGCCCCGCCTCCTCGGTCTTCTTCAAGAGCGCGTATGCCTCCTCCTTCGTGATGGGACGTCCGATGGGCGTCTTGTCGAACACGCCGGGAACGGGAGCCATGGCCATGCAGACCTCGAGCGGCCTGTCGCAGGGCTCGCCCAGGAGCGCCTTCTCCTTCTTGCAGATGCATTCGTTCACCATGAAGGACTTGTTCTTCTCGATGAGCGCGGAGACGCGGTCGTAGGGGAGCGTCTCCTGATGCGAGTGGATCGTCTCCTCGATGGGCACGATGTGCATGAGCGCCGGCCCCTGTGCGAAAAAGGGCCTGTTATAAGCGGGATAGTATTCCTCGCTCATCCGGGCGAGCTCCTCGTCAATCCGTCCCAACTGGAACTCGTAGATGCCAAAGACCCAGGGGAGCATCTTGAACACCCACGTGCCGCCCATGTCGATCGCGAAGACCTGACCTTTCCGGCCCATGGCGATGAGCCGGCCCTTGAGGCCGTCCAGGGGGCGCCCCGTGCGCGCGGCGATCTGATCGACGGTTTCGTAGGTGAGCCTTAAATCGCAGAAGAGCTCCGCCTCTTCCGGGGTGAAGATCTTTTTGAGTAACCGGATCTCGATCCCGCTTTCCGTGGACGGGAACCCGTTGGGAAGGGTGTCCAGCACCTCCGCGAGCCTGGTGTAGATGTCGCCCTGCGCGTTCATGTGTGCGCCTCCCTGCTTCTCAGTTTTTCGCCCGATATGACGAGCCATCCCGTGTCCATAAGGAAACGGGTAATTTCCTTTTTTGTCATGGGTCCGATGACGGCGTTGTTGATGAGAATGGCCAGCCCGTGGGAAAAGACCCACATCTTGTAGAGAACGTCCCGGCGCTGTTTCCTGGTGAGCCCCTCCATGACGGGCTCGTGCGCAAGGCGCTTCATGAGCGCGTCCATCACGTATTTCCCGCGATCGCTTCGCCCGTCGCCGGAGGCCCATTCGTCCTGCTCATGAAAGTACATCATCCTGAAAAGATGGCGCTCCTCCTGGGCGAACATGACGTAGCCCACCCCCATGTTGAGGAAGCCGTGCTCCGTCCATTCCCGCGTCTGGTATTCGATGAGCAGCTCCTGTGCCCTGGCGCGCATCTCCTCCTCCAGGCCCTTCATGGACTCGAGCGCGGAATAGATG
>CALMJO010000524.1 GCA_937864375.1 uncultured Spirochaetota bacterium | reverse complement strand
GCCGTGGGAAAAGACGAATGGAAAAGCATCGTGCTGTTCGTGATCGACGACTATGAACACATGCGGCTGAATATCGTGCGCCCGGAAAAGGGTTCATGGCCCCCGCAGAGGGGCGAGGTGCTCATCGAGCGTGTCGCGCTTCCCATAACGCAGGCCGCACTGGGCGATGTGGTGCAGGTTGAGATCCCCGGCGCGAGGATACAGGAACTGACCGTCGCGGGCCTCGTTCACGACGCCGGGCAGGCGCCCGCGTGGATGGAAGGTATGGCGTATGGGTACATCTCCCGCGAAACGCTCAAGATGTTCGGGATCGATCGTCTCAACCGGCTGATCTTCGCGACGCATGAGGCCCACGGGCATGATGAAGCGCAGGGGCGGGAAAGCCTCTCCCTGGACGGCGTCAACGCCCGCGTCATCGAGGCGCTCGCCGGACGGGGGATAGCGGCGCGGCTGGTCGCGCCGCACGCGCACGACGCGGGGAGCGTTCCCCGCAAGGGCGCGCATCCGCACGAGGGCCAGATGAAGTCGCTCCTGTTCCTGCTGGGTTCGTTCGGCGCCCTCGCGTTCGTGCTCTCGGGCCTCACGGTGTTCACGCTCATGTCCTCGATGCTCGCGCGCGAGGTGCGCGCTATAGGGGTCATGAAGGCGGTGGGAGCGCGCGCGCGGGACATAGGGGCCATGTATTTCCTGGGAGTGCTCGCGCTCGCACTCATAGCCCTGGTGCCGGCGCTTCCCGCGTCGTTCCTGCTCGCGGGCAACTATGCGCGTTTCGCCTCGGGCATGCTGAATTTCAATATTATGAACTCCCAGCCCCCGGCGCTTATAATCGCGGGCATCGTCATCCTGGGTCTCGCCCTTCCCGTGGCCGCGGCGTCGCTGCCGGTGCTGCGCGGAATGCGGATGAACGTGCGCGACGCGATATGCGATTACGGGGTCAGGGAGGAGTCGGTCACGCGCAGGTCCCGGCTTTCGATCGCGCTCGGGGGACGCCTGGGCGCGTTCGTGGCGCTCCCGCTCAACGCGGTCATACGCATGCGCATGCGGTCGCTGTTCACGATCGTCATGCTCGCCGCCGGGGGCGTGGTCTTCATCGCCGCGCTCAACACGGGGGCGTCCATCAAGGCGACGCTCGGCGAGATCGACCGGTCGCTGCGCTACGACGTCGAGGTGAGGCTCGCGAAGCCCATGCCCGCGGCCGAGATCACGCGCGTGTTTTCGGTAGAAGGGGCGCGCGCCGTCGAGCCGTGGGGCGATGCGACGGCATGCAGGATCACGGACGCCGGCCTGCAGGAGCGCGAATTCAGGATCCTGGCGCTCCCGGAGTCCTCGCAGATGGTCGATTTTCCCGTCGTGTCCGGGCGCTGGTTCCTGCCCGGGGAAACGAACGCCGTCGTGGTGAACCAGCGCTGGCTCGCCGCGGAGCATGGCGTGAACGTGGGGGACGTCATCACCCTGCGCATGGACGGCCGCGACAGACGAGTGCCCGTCGTCGGGGCGGTGCGCATGTTCGGCCAGTCGACGGCGCTGGCGCCCTTCGCGATGTTCGGGAATTTCGCGCAGCGTGGACTGGCGAACAGCGTGCGGATTGCCGGTTCCGTGGAGCCCGACGCGCTCATGCGCTCCATCAATGCCGCCGCGCGCGCGTCGGCCGTTCCCATAGGCATGATGTTCGGCCGCTCCGAATTCAAGAAGGCGCTCGAGGACCATTTCCTGATCATCGTCTCCTTCCTGGTCCTCATGGCGGCGTTCATCGTCGCCGTGGGCGCCATGGGGCTCTCCTCCACCATGAGCGTGTCGGTGCTCGAGCGCTACAGGGAGATCGGGATACTGCGCGCCGTCGGGGGCTCGAGCGGCAGGATACTGGGAATGATCATGCTCGAGGGAGCGATCGTGGGCCTGGCGGGCTTTTTGCTGGCGCTCCTGATCTCGGTGCCGGTGAGCATGCTCATAGGTTCCACCTTCATAAAGATTTTTCTCCAGACCACGATCGATTTTGCAGTCGAGCCGCTGTCGGTCCCCCTCTGGTTTTTAACGCTGGCGATCGTTACCGCGCTCGCCTCATCGCTGCCGGCGCGCACCGCGGTCCGACTGTCGGTGCGTGATGCGCTCGCGTATGAATGAGTGCGCGGACGCGCGCCATGCCCTGTCGCATGCATACGGCCCGTGAGAAGCGGGCCGTATGCATGCGCGGACGCGACCGTGCCCTCGTTTCCGCATTGACTTTTCCTGTTCGTCATGTACGCTCCCCGGAGCGGTGAGGGTTCGCTCCGGCGGGAAAATCGGGAATGCGTGTTTCCCCGGTGACTAATCGCGGAACATCCCGCACGGGGAACGCTTCCCGCGGCATGAACGGCGACGGAGGCCGTCCCGGCCTCGAGGAAACGCAAGGAGGCATTCAATGAAACGAAAGAAAATCCTCATCATAGCGGCCGTCGTGATCGTCCTCTCCGGGACCGCGGGATTCTTCACGGTCAAAAGCTGGATGGCTACCCCGCACGGCACGCTCGACTTCCGCGTGGCGGTATTCCTCAAGCTTTTTGGCGCCGCGGAAAAGGGTGAGGCAGAGCTCAGGATGCCGATTGACGAATCGCGGAGGGAGATCGCGAAGACCGCGGCCTTCGTGGACGGCGCGCCGGTGCCTCTTGCCAATGTCAAGGACATGACCGCGGCCGCAGGGGGACTCTCCATGACCGTGCGCGTGTACAATCCCGGCGGGAAGGGCGCGCTTCCGGCGGTGGTATTCT
>CALMJO010000523.1 GCA_937864375.1 uncultured Spirochaetota bacterium | reverse complement strand
CCTCGATGGCGGCGTTCAGCGAGAGGAGATTGGTCTTGTCCGATATCGAATTGATGATTTCCAGGATGTCGGTCATCCTGGTGGAGCCGTCGTGAATCTTCCCCATGCTCTCCTGCAGGGCTCCGAGCGATGAATCGCCTGATTGCGCAAGGCCGTTGATCGCCTGCACCTCCCCCATGCTCTCCCGGATTTTCTCACCCATGCCCGAGACAGTCGTGGAGAGGGCGCCCAGCGTCCCCAGGAACATGGAAATGGTCTCGAACTGCTCGGCGGCGCTCTTTGCATTGTTGTCAGTGGTTGAAGAGACCTCCTCCATGGCGGCGGTGATCTCCTCGGCCGAGCTGGCCTGGTTCTGGAAGTTGTCCGAGAAGGTGACGGTGAGACTTTTCATGTCGCCCGATGACCTGGCAAGCACGACGGAGGATTCCCTCACCGACTCAAGCAGCTGCTGGATGGCGTCGTAGTTCTCGCGGTTTTTCCTCGCTTCGCGCTCCGATCTGGTGGCGGCGTTCTCCGTAATTGAAACAAGCGCGTACACGAGCACCATGACCATCACGAAGCTGAAGATCGAAAACACGACCCCTACGCTCGCCGTCTCCCTGCTGATCGGGTCGAGTCCTCCCAGCACGAGGTTGTAGAACACAATGTCCCCGGCGATGAAGAGCGCCGTGACGCCCACAAGCCACCTCCTGTTGCAGAAAAGGGCGGCCAGCGCCATGTTGACGAACATGATGAAAAAGGTGGTGGAATAGCCTGTATGGGAGTCCTTCCCGACCTTCAGGAAAAGTGACGTGAGCAGGAGCAGGGCGAGCATGGTCACGATGAAATTGGCCGCGGCCCCGTAGCGGCCTGTGCTTAATATTAAGAACGTGATGAGCATGAAGCTGATGATAAAGCCCAGCACCATGGCCGATCGGGCAAATGAGACCGGCTGCAGCACCAGGAATACCGCGATCATTGCCAGGCAGATCAAGCTCATCACCATGATGGAATAAGAGAGAACCAGCGCCTTGCGGCGCACCAGGTACGGCTCGTCCCTGTATTTGCTCGCAATGTAAGAGGAGACCGTCTTTATCATGCCGCACACCTCCCGTCCCCTGCCGGCCTTGAGAGGCGGCAGCGGTTGTTCCGGACATCCCCGACCTCAGGCGGGGCTTTTACGCGGTGGCGGGGACTTCTCGGAGTAGTATTTTTGTATATATAGCGATTCGATATATCAGAACTTGCAAGAAAATTTTACCCACAGTAAAAGAATTTTTGTCCTCCTTTCGGGGGAAATTGCTGAACAGGTATCCGCCTACCGAAGATGCGATCCATAACGAGAGTGGACTTTCCTGATTGAGAGCCCCGGGGATAGAGTCTTCCTTTTAGTGATTCCTGATGCGTGCGGAAAATTGAAAGATTCAATACGCTGCGGGAACAGGTACCGGGCACTTCAATCCCGGAGCAGCGAAAATACCTTGCCAAGGAGCTTCTCCGCGGTAAAAGGCTTTTCGAGAAATCCGGCCGCTCCCATCAGGAGCGTCTTTTCTATCCTGTCATCATTGGGAAATCCTGAGATAATGAGGACCCTGACCCCGGGATTGATTCCCAATAATCGCCGGGAAACCTCCATGCCGGAAAGCTCGGGCATGGACATGTCCACAATCACCATCCGGAAACCGCCGGGATCCTTTTGAAACAATTCCACGCCCTCAACCGCCGATGTCGTGCTTACCGGATAATATCCCCCCTCCTTGAGTATGCTCGACGCTACATGGCAGATTGAGCTCTCGTCGTCGATCACCAGTATCCTGCCGCCGCCCTTTTCAGGAAACGCCGATCCCGTGGAAATGCCGTGCTCAAGGGGAGGCGCCGAGCTGAGCGGGAGAAAAATACGGAACATGGTCCCCTTGCCCGGCGTGGACTTTACGTCGATAAAACCATCGTGCTGGGACACGATCCGGTGCACGATGGTAAGGCCGAGTCCCGTTCCGCCCTCCCTCGTCTTCGTGGAATAAAACGGCTCGTACATTTTCGCCAGGTTCTCTTCGTTTATTCCTATCCCCTCGTCTGACACCTCGATCATGGCGTAAAAAGTATTATCCGGTGTGCCGGGCCGGAGACCAGCGGCGATTTCGCCAGGCACAGCGGCGGAGGCGGCGACCCTGAGCTCCCCTCCCTGGGCCTCGCCGGGTTTCATGATGGTCATGGCGTGCGACGCGTTGATGCAAAGATTGAGGATCATCTGCTCAAGCTGCACCGGGTCCGCCTTTACGATCAGGGGTTTTTCGCTGAAGCGAAAATCGATCTTTACGATTTTAGGAAGCGAGTTTCTGCAGAGATGGAGGACGTTTTTCAGGGCATCGTTGATGTCCATGGGTTTGCGGTCCGGCTCGTTCTTCCTGGACAGCGTAAGCATGCGGCGGATGATTTCCGCGGCCCGTTCCGTTGAAGCCTTGATGATGTCCAGATACTGGCTGATGTCGTGCCCGGGCTCAATGCCAGCCCTGGCAATTTCAATTTCGATCATGCTCATGCTGCCGGTTATACCGCCCAGGATATTGTTGAAATCATGGGCCAGGCCGCTCACCAGCGTGCCGATTGCGTCCATTTTCTGGGCCTGGAAGAGCTGATCCTGGAGCTGTATCTGTTCCGTCACGTCGCGCTTCATTATCACCAGGCTTGTAATGGCGCCGGAAAGATCTTTGAGCGGCCGCATGGTCGCGTCCTCGTAACATCGGCCCCTCCCCGGCCGTCTGTTATTAATCCGCCCGCTCCAGGGGGTTCCCCCCATGGCACTCTCCAGCGCGCGCCGGCAGATATCCTCTTCGCCGTCGTTCTCCAGTACCTGCCGAATATCCTTTCCCAGCACGCTCTCTCTCGATAGACCGGAAATCCTTTCAAAGGCGGGATTCACGTAGTCGACAGATCCCCTTCCGTCGGTGATGATTATCTCTTCATCGGCCTGGTCAAGAGCCCGCGCGAGGATCTCCATTTCTTCGTAGGCTTTGGTGAGCGTTTCCGTCTGCGCTTCCATCTCCTCGTTGACGGCCTGGAGCTCCTCGTTTGCGCGCATGAGCTCCAGGTTTTTTTCCGACAGGCCGTCATTGAGGGCCATTACCCGGCGGCGCATCGTGTTGATGTAATCGGCAAGCCCCAGGGAAAAGAACACCAGCATCACGATAACCCCGACATGGTAGAGGTAGTCGCTAAAAAAGGTAATCGGGATGATGTTGTATTCCCTGAGAAAAGCCAGGAGGCCGCCGACCAGGAAGGCGAAATAACCTATGCCGTAGAAGTAGCCGGAACGGATTCTTCGCACAAGATACAGGATTCCTATGATTATCATCTCGAGTATGCACAACAGCGCGATTAAATTAATGGCAGTTATGAAGGGCGCATTGAAAGCCGGCAGCCATATCCTGATCGACAGGTACAGCGGGAGGAATACAACAGCCATTATCCCAAGGAGAATCATGGACGGCCTGAGAAGAAAGCGGTCCATGAAGGGGGCATGCAGTCGCGTGTCCAGGAAAGCCCTGGTGAATCCAAAACTGGTACAGCAGATGAATAAAACCATGCTCATGGTGAGGTTGATGACATAAAAATTGAAGGGGATGACATAAATGAAGAGATATCCGTCATTCAGCAATGAAAATAAAAGGATGATCAATGAATTGAGCACATACAGTAGATATGCCCTTTCACGGCTGAAAAAGAATATCACCAGGTTGTAAATGAGCATTATCGCGATTATGCCATAGAACACCGCCATGACCGCGGCACGTATCTTTATCTGTTCGTGGATGCGTTCAGAAGACCATATTCTGACGGGCAATACCACCCTGGTATTCGTCTGCACCCTGAGATAATATTCCGTCATTCCGGGTTCGTCCGTCATCCTGATGCATGGCGTCACGTGCCGGATGTCCCTCTCGCTGGAAAAGAGGTTCCCCGTCGTTACGATTTTTTTTACCTGGGTTCCCTTCCTGGAATAAATGTCGATCCTGTTGGTGATCTGGTTCGCGAACTCGAGGTACCACTCGACCGCAGCGCCGGTGCCGTTCATCACGCTGAAGCGGGCCCAGTATGCCGACGCGGAATACCCGTATGAGGGCGCGTCGGAGGCGGAATGCTTGAACTGCGTACTGTATTCCGGGGAAATAATGTCGTTGATGACGAGGTTCCTGTTCCTGTCCTCGAAAACCTCGATGGAGGTGCCGATCAGATTCCCGTCCATTTGGTTCTTTTCCAGGACAATCGGAACACCGGCAAAGAGAGTGCCGGCTTGGACAATCGACAGTAATGCCGTTATCATGAAAATCAAGGCGGGGGCGAGTGCTTGTTTCTTCTGCATGTGGGTATCTTTTATTTCCTTCCAGGATCGGATGTTTGCCGGCTGGCCGTCCGAACCGATCGATTCAACCCGGCATCCGGAAATCGCCTATACAGGGAAAAAACGGACATGACGATGCATAATGCACACCGCCGTTACGGACGAATGGTTACGCTGTAGCTGCCGCTGCCCTCCCGGGACCACACTTTTATCCGTACATGTCCGGCAGTAGAGGCGCTGCAGCAGGAATAAACCCGTGTGCCGGTGTCGCTGCATACCTCTTCGCCGTCATTGAACACGGCGAAGTCGAAGTCGACCCCTCCCCCATGGCTGAGGCATATGGTGGGATGGGCGCCCGCCTGCTCCTGCAGGTCGATCCAATCCGTGTTCCCGGCGCCGAGCATTATGCCGTCAAAAAAGAACGCACTTATCGTATAATCCGCTCCATGGCTTACAGGCCCAGCGGACAGTATCATGAAGACAAAAAGGAAAAACCGCGTGACTGTAATATACCGCATATTGATTTATCCGCCCAAACATTCATCCGCTGCCATGGAAACCATCCGGAAATAGCAGATCATGGAAACAGCATAATGTCAAACTGAATACTATATAATTTCACCCGCTTCAATCGGGAACTGCGACTGTATCGAGGAACAATCGTTAAATATTAGCCATCTTCATGGTTGAGCTTACCACGGCAGAGGCCGACGGATTTAATTTCTTGTGACAACCCAGGATATGGCGGGGAATAAGTCGGCCATCATTTATATTACCAGGAAGGGGATGAAATTGTATCCATGCCGGCACAAGAACGAATCCGTTCACGGCCGGGAAACCTCACTTTTTCACGTACGCCTCGACGAACGCTATCACGAATTCCGCGTACTTTTCGATGGGGATCCCGCGATGAACATACTTCCATCGCTTCAGGTACCAGTCTTGAAGGAGGGACTTTATCGCGGCGCCCACAAGCCCCGGGTCGTCCACGCGGAACATTCCCGCGCGCGCTCCCTCGCGGAGAATGTCCATGTAGAGCTTTTCCGTCCAGAGCTCGCTCTCGATGGGGACCTTACGGTCCTTTTTTGCCTGGTGCTTCGTCTCCATGAAAAAGAACTGGAACCAGAGGCGCATGAGCTCGCTCAGGTATAGGTGCGTACGGATGGCGGTCCTGAGCTTTTGTGCGGGCCCCGACTCGCCGGCGGTATATTTTAAAAGCATGTCCTTGACGAACTTGTGGCCCTCCTTGTGGATGAGGGCCAGGATGTCGTTCTTCCCGGAAAAATAATAGTAGAGCGCCCCCATGCTCATCCCGGCCTCCCGGGTGAGGTCGCGCATGCTCATCGCCTGGAAGCCCTTTTCCGCCGACAGGCGGAGGGCCGCGTTTATGAGCGCCACGTAGTTCTTTACCGCGAGGTCTTCCTTCTTTATCCTGATGCGGCGGCGGTTTTCCCTGTAGTAACGCCGGTACACATCCTCGACCGAGGACATGATTTCCGCCACGAATTCCCTGTAGGTCATGCGACTCTCCGGCTCCTGGATGATGGTGCGCGTGATAAGGCTACACGATCCCGGCGTGAGCGCAAGAATTTTTCGATCGAGCGTTCGAAATATTTATTGACGCAGCGGGAGGCCCCGCTACCATACCACAAGCTGATCGGCCCCCCGGTTCGCAGGGCCGTGACGCCTGGTACGCTCACTTCACAACCCGGGAGGCTCCAAATGGAATACAAAAAGATAACCGTGGAACAGCGCGGTCACGTGCTGCTCATGGGTCTCAACAGGCCGGACAAGATGAACGCGTTCGACCTCGACATGTTTTACGAGCTGGCCGCCGCGTACGGCGAGCTCCACCACAACGCGGAGCTTCGCTGCGGGGTGCTCTTCGCTCACGGCAAGCACTTCACCTCCGGCCTTGAGCTGGACAAGTGGGCCGAGGCCTTCACCAAGGGAGGCATCGACATCCCCGGGAGCTCGATCGATCCCCTGGGAACGAACGAGGACAAGCGCTGCAAAAAGCCGGTCGTCATGGCCGTCACCGGGCGCTGCTACACCATAGGCTTCGAGCTCCTGCTCGCGACCGACATCAGGGTCGCCGGCGACGACGCGCGCATCGCGCTCCTCGAGGTGAAGCGCGGCATCTATCCTGTGGGTGGCGGAACGGTCCGGCTCTTCGAAGAGATAGGGTGGGGAAACGCCATGCGCTACCTCCTGACGGGCGACGAGATCAATGCCGCCGAGGCGTACCGGCTGGGACTGGTGCAGGAGGTTGTTGAGCCGGGACAGGCCCTCGAGCGGGCCGTCCAGCTCGCGACCGACATCTCCAAACGTGCGCCGCTGGGCGTCATGGCGGCGCTCAACTCCGCGCGCATTTCGCGCGTCGAGGGCGCGAAGGCCGCGCTCGAACGACTGCTCCCGGACCTGCTCCCCCTCATCAAGAGCGAGGACGCGATGGAAGGGGTGCTTTCATTCATGGAGCGCCGTGAAGCCAACTTCAAGGGAAAATAAAAGAACACGGGGAACACCATGGCGACGAAATTCTACAGCGAGAAGAATTTGAAATTCGTGTTGAACGAGGTGCACCGCATCGGGGAGCTTTTCAAGCACGAGCGTTTCGCCGAGTACAGCGCGGAGAGCACGCAGCTCATCCTGGACACCGCGAAGGGCATCGCCAACGGGATGATGTTCCCGGTATTCGCGGAGATGGACAAGAAGCCCCCCGAGTACACGGGCACTACCATCCGCGTGCATCCCGCGGTCAGGCCTTTCGTGGAAAAGATGGCCGACGGCGGCTGGATCAACGCGGTCATGCCGTACGACCTGGGCGGCCAGCAGATGCCTCTCACGCTCTTCAACGCGTGCATGTTTATCTTTGCCGCCGCAAACTATTCCATGAGCGTCTACCCCGGGCTCACGACGGGCGCGCTCAGCCTCATCTACCTGTTCGCGACGAAGGAGCTCCAGGACATCTACGCCCCGTCCATGGTCGCGGGAAAATGGCAGGGAACCATGGCCCTCACGGAGCCCGAGGCGGGAAGCTCCCTCAGCGACGTGCGCACGACGGCCTTCCCCACGGACAAGGGATACTATCTCATCAAGGGGCAGAAGACGTTCATCTCCGCCGGTGAGCATGACGCTGCGGAAAACATCGTCCACCTCATGCTTGCGCGCATCAAGGGAGCGCCCGCGGGCGTTAAGGGAATCTCGCTCTTCATCGTACCCAGGCACAGGCCGGGGGCCGACGGCAAGCTCGAGTTCAACGACGTGAACTGTACCGGGTGCTACCACAAGATGGGCTACCGCGGATCTCCCATCACCCAGCTCGCCATGGGGGAGTCCGACGACTGCCGGGGCTTCCTCCTGGGCGAGGCAAACCGCGGGCTCTCCTACATGTTCCACATGATGAACGAGGCGCGCATCAACGTGGGCCTGGGCGCCGCGGCGATCGCGAGCGCGGCCTACTACGCGTCGCTCGAGTACTCGCGCGAGCGCCTGCAGGGGCGCATCATCACGGAGAAGGACCCCGCGAAGCCGCAGATTCCCATCATCGAGCATGCCGACGTGCGGCGCATGCTCCTCAAGCAGCGCGCGATCGTTGAGGGCTCGCTCTCGCTCGTGGTGTACGCGGGCAAGCTCGTGGACCTAATAAGCGTAGCGGAGGGAGAGGAGAAGACGCGCCTGGAGATGGTGCTCGAAATCCTCACGCCCATCGTGAAGACCTACCCGTCCGAAATGGGGATCGTGTCCACGAGCCAGGCGATCCAGTGCCTGGGCGGCTACGGCTATTCGGACGAGTTCCCCGTGGAGCAGTACATGCGCGATGCGCGCATCCATCCCATACACGAGGGCACGACCGGCATCCAGGGAATGGACCTGCTGGGCCGCAAGGTCACCATGAAAAACGGGGCCGCGGTGAAGGCGCTCCTGGGCGAGATGAACGCGACGATCGCCGCGGCGAAGACGCGTGAAGGACTTGCCCCGTACGCCGACGAGCTCGAGAAATCGCTCGCACTGTGGCAGGCGGTGATGGGCGCCGCGGTACAGTACGCGCTCAAGGGTCAGATCGACAAGTTCCTCGCGGACGCTTCGATATTCCTGGAGCTCACGGGGATCCTGGTCATCGCGTGGCAGTGGCTCCTCCAGGGAATTGCCGCGCAGGATGCGGCAAAGGAGTCTTCCGCCTACGGCGCCGACTTCCTGCAGGGCAAGCTGCTCACGATGGAGTATTTCTTCAAGTACGAGCTGCCCGCGGTCTACGGCCTGGAGAAAATCCTGGGCGCTTCCGGCGCGATGACGGTCGCGGTGAAGCCGGTTCACTTCGAGGATTAGGCGGGCCGCCAGGAATTCCGCCCCCTGTTGTCGTCGCAGGGGGCGTCCCCGTCGGCGTTGCGCACCATTTCCGGGTGCGACGTCGACGGCCATTGGTCCGGGTGAGAGAGGACCATGGGCTGCGCACAGATAACGGATGCACGGCTTCCCTTTGCATCATCGGTCCCCGCCCCCGGACTCTTCGTACCGGAATGAGCGCTTACCCTTCACCATGATCGTTCTCTTACCATGCCTTGACCGTCCATGGACCTGCAGCTGTATCATTAACGGAATGAATCCATTACCAGGGCGCGCGCAGAAGCTTCACCGGGCGTCGATCGACGCGGCCCGCGCGCTGGTGCGGCTAGTCCTCAACCCTCACGGCAAGCACCTCGGCTCGGGCCGTGAGAGCGTCTCCAGCGCGAAGCTCCACGACAACGCGTGCCGAGCGCGTCCCCGATTCCTCAACGCGGCCGCGAAGCTCGAGCGCGGTCCCCATGGGCGTTGAAGACAGGAATTCCACGGTCATCTTTTTCGTCACGTACATGGTCGCGGGGTGTTCCTCGTCCGCGCGCCCGGAATCGGCGAGATAGGTTCCCACAGCGGTCCATATCGCGTGGCAGTCGAGCACGGTCGCGATGATCCCGCCGTTCAGTATGTTGGGGAAGGCTGCGTGGTGATCTTCGGGCGTGAAGCGGCAGACGCATTCCCGTCCCTCCATGCGCCTTTTTATCTTCAGGCCGTGGCTGTTGTCGGCGCCGCACCCGAAGCAGATGCGGCCCCCGCTGCGGGTGGGCAATCGGTCCTGGAGCGAAAGCGGGTTCATGGCGGGAGCCTCCATTTAATAGAGATTGCTGTCATGGTAGCAGCGGGGCATTTACGGCTCAACCGCATTTTCCCATGCTGCCGTAAACAGGAGGACGCGGATTGGAGCATGTGAAAACTGTTGCGATTGGCGTTCCCCCGTTCGTATTATAATGGGGAGCAGGACATCCCCGGGGAGGACGTGCATGCCAACGACATCAATATATATGAGCTCCGAAACGCGGGATGCGGTGTCAAGGGCGGCTTCCCGGATGGGGAGGCCGCAGCGGGATATCGTCGTGATGCTTCTAATGCGAATGATGGATGATGCCCCGATGCTGAAGAGCGCGTTTGACACCGTGAAATACCAGCCAGATGATCCCGGAGGCGGGTGGCATACCTTTTGTATTAAATTCAAAGGGGATGAGTACGAGTTTTTTACGGACATGCGTAAGCACTGCAAATCCACGGTCTCACTTCTCCTTGCAATGGCAGTAAAACGGCACCTGGCAAAAATAATCGGGGATGATGAACACATAATATTTAACTATTTCCCTTACCATGCCTATTTGGTCGGCCATGGAAGCACCGGCGGGGTCTTTTGTTGGATTTCATGCTGGGGAAAGGTAAGAAAACAGGAAATAACCTTCCCCTCCCCGCTCAAAAACTATCTTCTTCCAGGTGAATCCCCAGGTACTCAATAATCGTCCGGAATAGCTCACTCCGGATGTGAAAAATTTTCAGGGGTACAATGCTGATCCCACAGCGCCGCGGGGCTTGCCCTGAATATTAAAACCTGCGCAGCGCCCATTCCGGGAGACGCCTGAGCGCCCACGCGACCAGGGCCCATCTGCGGGTGATGTAGACCAGCCTTTTACCCTTTTTTACGGCGCGCAGAATCTGGCGTGCCGCCTCCTCGGGCGACGCCACCCAGAAGAGCCCCTCGCCTTTCGCCATGTCGGTGTCCACGAAGCCTGGCATGATATCCGTCACGGTGATACGCGCCCCCGACCGCGCCGCCCAGAGGCGCATGCCCTCCAGGTAGTTTGAAACGAAGGCCTTGGACGCGGCGTAGGCGGGAGCCGTGCCGCTCCCCCTGAGCGCGGCGATCGACGATATGCCCGCGAGGTGCCCGCCGCCCTGGCGCGCGAACTGCGTCATGAAAAAAACCGCCGCGCGCGCGAACCCGGTCACGTTCACCGCGAGGGTATCGCGCTCCTTTTCCCAGTCGAGCTCCTCGTTCAGAAAGCCGGTCCCCGAGCTGATTA
>CALMJO010000522.1 GCA_937864375.1 uncultured Spirochaetota bacterium | reverse complement strand
CATATAATCCTGCCCCTCCGCATACGCTGCAGGAATCGGATCACTGTCTATTCGTTCAATTCAATTACGTGGCATATTTATAGCTGACAGTGCGGCTGGTTGAATGGGCAGCCCATTCGTTAGAAAACATGGCAGCGTTTTCGTTAACGTAGCAGCATCCTCCGGCGGGGCATATTATCTTGACAATAATCCCGAACACCCCATAATCCGAACATGCCGCGCGATACGGAAATCCGGAGACTTGAGCGAAGGGCCAAGCTGCTGCTCATGGAAAAAGACATCCCGCAGGCGAAGCTCGATGTAGTGCGATCATTATTGAACAATAGCGAGCTTCTTCCGGAGGAGCGGTATAATGCGATACTTACCCTCATCCAGGGCTGTCCGGACAAACCCAGGAAGCAAAAATCCGAAATTCGCGTCTCATCTTCATCGGCTTCGGGAAGCAACATACGACCCATTTCACAACTTGAAGTCATGCCGGAGATCAAGCTACGAGGTGATACCGGTACCCTCTTTTCGCTTTATAAAAACTACAAGCCGCTAAAATTCTTTAAAAAAAGATACCTCATCCATGCGCCCAACAAGTTCGGCATCACGATCAGA
Source organism: uncultured Spirochaetota bacterium (assembly GCA_937864375.1). GTDB lineage: Bacteria > Spirochaetota > UBA4802 > UBA4802 > UBA5368 > FW300-bin19. The sequence continues at coordinate 2,661 of CALMJO010000522.1, read as the reverse complement.
AAACGGCTCATTCCCGCTGCTCGATTATTGCATGCGCTGAAGGAGGTCGCAGGTTTCCAGGAACAGATTGCGCAGCGCCTGCCGGATGTAATGATTGAAATTCTGAAGGATCCGGATATCGAGGAGCCGCTGATATTCAACTACCTGAGGGTTCTTCACCGATGGTTGATCAGCTTTCCTCTTATCACCCTTGGACGCGAGTCGTTTAAATGGATGGACCAAAACTCCTTCGAGACGGAGCTCCGTCCCTACATATATTCTTTTTTTTCCTTTCAAGCGGTTCCAATCGAGCTGCGCGAACAGGTAATCTCGACAATTGAAAGCAAATTACGAGTGCTCCCGGTATACCGGAAATATGAAATTATTCCGGGAGACCCGGAAAACATTAAAAAGGAAAAAGAGAAACAGAACTCCGTCAGGGAGCGTGAGGTCAACGACTACCTCATGGTCCTTAGATCCTTCATGCCTCCGGGCGTCCGTGTAGAAGACAGGGTATCGACGTTTCTCTCGGCTCACTATGGGGTAGCCTCTTTCGCCCATTTATTGATGATTCTCATGGAAATACTCGTGATCTGGAAGGAGATCGATGCCGCGGCGCTCCAGGACTACCTTGAGGTCGCCCCCCCGCGCGTGAGTAAAATCGATTGGGAATACAGTCTCGACGATCTTAAGAAATTCGCCAAGGACCCCGAATCACGGAGAAAGCGCCGCCTGGAGCGTGTGAAGCAGCAGCTTGCTCCTTACGAGGAATTGTACCGTTTTCTTAATCTCCGTCCCGAAAGTCAGAATTTACTGTTACGCGGATTCGAAATACAGTGGAAGAGCATTGACAAGAGACAAAAGGACTTTGAGAATATCTACGAAGATGATTTTTTTACGTTTCTCGACGTGTGCCTGAACTATTTCAAAAATACATTTACTCCCCTTCTTGACGGGAGCCTCATCTATTTCATCGACGAAAAAAAAAGCCCGCTTGAAGGCAGGCTTTTCATGCCCGGACTCTTCACCGACGATCTTAACGACCTGACGCAACTGATCGGGGAGATGCACGAATTCCGCAGCAAAAACCCGTCATTCACATTATCCCGCAACGAGCTTAAGCTCATCTTTCAGGGCAGAGTGCGATCCCTTGCCCATGTTGAACGATTCATTCGCGATGCGGGCAACTGCATGTATAAATTCGCCTCCGCCCACCACAGACTCCTGGTCGCTCACCAGCGCTGGGTTGAATCGGCGAAACCCGGCGCCGCGCCGGAGAAACAAGAGGAAGGTCTCACCCAAAAGCCCGCGATTTCATTTGATGCAGACGGCGCCCCGTTTCCGTTTTATTCCTGCCGGGTCAGAGGCTTTGAGCGCGAGTCGCCCCTGTCTAGGATTCTTCATGACAAGCCGATCGTCCAGGAAATGAACGGCGGCGTTATCGGTTTCATGACGGCATTCTGCTACCAGCTGGCCCTTGAATGCATAAACGAGGAGCTCAACAACGACCTCGCCGAGCGAAAAAACCTGCTCCGAGAATTGAAGGAATTATCCGGAAAAACCCTATGAAAATATTCTGCCCTGTTCTCCTTGCCTGCAGCATCTTGCATGCAGCCGCCACCATCTCTATTGCCCAGGAAAAAGGCATCGCAGTGGTACGGAACCAGTTTGACCCTATCGAAAAGGTGCTCGCACAGTATCGTATTCCCTACACCATCATTAAGTTTAACGACCTTGAGGATCCAGAAACTTTCGATCATTACAGGGGAATATTTTTCCCTTCAGGAATTGAGAGCCCGGTGGAATCGAATGTAAATATACTTTCCAGGGGCACGTCGATTCAGGGAGTATTTTTAAAAGATGATTATTACGAGATCGACAAGGAAAAAGTCTACGGTAATATCCGCTCCTTCATCAAATCCGGAGGTCTGGGCTACTTTTCAGGATTCTCCTATTATCTCCTCGACGGCGCGCTCGGGGGTTTTTCATTTTTCGATGATTTCCCGTTCATGGGGCTTTCCGGCTCATTGGACCTTTATCTGTACGGCGACCTGAGGAGCTTTTATTCCACCGACAGGCTTTCGCGTTCGATTCCACACTCCGGCTGGGTCGCTCTCCAGTCGATCAGTGATTCGGAGATTCTCGCTGACGGCCAGTTCGAAACCCCGAGGGGAACCCAGACGGGGCCCATTCTCGCACATCTGGAGCGAGGCAAAGGCGAAGCATATTTCACCTCCTATTATGAAGATGAAAGCATGAGTGGATTGAAGCGCTTTTTTATTCACCGGATCGTCAACAGGGAAATGCTCAGAAAAGTACAATCCAGAGTTAACATGTGGGACCAGAAATACGTTTCCGGAATCGTTGATACGGTGCTGCCGGGTGAAGCATGCCGCAGCTATTCCTTGCCTCTTTCCCAGGGAAGGCATACCCTATATTTCCTCTCCAGCGATGACTATTTCCAGATCGATATCTATGACAAGAGTAACACCATCGTTGCTTCAGTTCAACCATGGCTGAAGGAAATTGAGTGGCCGATCACGGTGGCAAAAGACGGTATCTATACCATCAAGATTTATCCCTCGTCGGGCGGACGGTTTGTACCCTTCGCGTTTAGCCTGGGAAGAGGCCTGCGCATCCTTCCCTACTGGAGGACCATTATTCTCATCGTGTTCTTTGCAT
>CALMJO010000521.1 GCA_937864375.1 uncultured Spirochaetota bacterium | reverse complement strand
CGACGAGGGCATCGTCCGCAGCGCCGACGCGATCAGGAAGCTCGACTTCGTCGCCTACGTGGGCGCCTACCAGAACGACTTCACCGAGTATGCGGCCGTGGTCCTTCCCATCGCCACCTACATGGAAGACGAGGGGACCTTCACCAACTCGGAACGCCGCATCCAGCTGTCGGCGAAGAAGCTTGATGCGCAAGGCGGCATCCTTCCCGGGTGGAAGCTCTACGTGAAGCTCGCGGAGAAGGCGGGCCTCGCGTGGAAATACGATTCCCCCTCGGACGTAATGGACGAGATCGCGAAGCTCACCCCCTCGTACGCGGGCGTGTCCTACAAGAAGCTCGCATCGGGCTTTGGCGTTCAGTGGCCGTGCGACGACAAGAACCCCGACGGGACCAAGCGCTTCGCGCTCGAGAAGGCGGGGAGAAAGATGAGCTTCGTCAAGGTGGGCGACGCCTACGATGCATCCGCCGCGAAGGGCGATTTCCCCATGCTGCTCATGGTTGGCAAGGCGCAGCACTTCTGGCACCAGAACAACCTCATGAAGAAGACGCACATCCCCATGAGGGAATACAACGCGCTGCTCCTGGATTATCCCCAGGGCTACGTGGAAATCTCCGCCGACGACGCGAAGACCATCCAGGTGCGCGACCGCTGGCCGGCCCTCGTCGCCTCCTCGTTCGGGGAAATGAAGGTGACGGTACGTGTATCCGGCGACGTCCAGCCCGGCACGGCCTACGCCCCGTATTTCGTACAGGACATGATATCCAAGTTTTTGCTGGGTCACGCGGACGTGCTCAAGCAGGGCGAAGACGCAACTATTCCAGTAAGGATCGAGAAGGTATAAGCCATGTTTCTGATCAAGAAAAGCGATGTACTCAAGCTCGCTCAGGAGCTGAGCAAGGACTACCAGGTATACGGTCCCTTCGTGGAAAAGACGTCGGGCCAGGCATTCTTTGACAAGGTGGCTGATGTCGCGGAGATAAGCCTCTCGGCCCCCATCCCCTCGAACCCGCCCAAGCAGGCGGTGTTCCCGCAGATGGAACGCATCCTGTCGTACAGGTACGACGCCGCGAAAAAGGCCGCGGAGATGAATCCCGACTACAAAGTGGTTCCCAAGGCGCTCTTTGGCCTGCGGCCGTGCGACCTGAACGGCATGCTCTGCCTGGACCGCTTCTTCATGGGCCAGGAATTCGTGGACGACGTGTACCTCGCCCACAGGAAGAGCATGTTCATCGTGACCAACTCCTGCACCACGGCCTTCAAGCAGTGCCTGTGCGTGTGCATGGACAGCGGCCCCTTCGCGAAGGAGGGCTTTGACCTGAACCTCGTGGACCTGGGAGACAACTACCTGGTCGAGGCCGGAAGCGACAAGGGCAAGGCGCTCGCGGAGAAAATGGGCCTCGCCGCCGCCGGCGACGCCGAGGCGAAGCAGAAGAGCGCGGCGCTCGACAAGGCCATCAAGACCTTCGAGCCCGTGGCCATCGACAACAAGGCGTGGATCTCGCGCGTGATCAACCGCGTGACGACCGGCTTCGCGAGGGAAGACGTATGGGAATACGTGGGCGACCAGTGCTTCGAGTGCGGCGCCTGCACCTTCGTGTGCCCCTCCTGTTCGTGCTTCAACGTGGTGGACGTCAGCAGCGCGGCGTGCGACGGGTGCACCGACCGGCTGCGCACCTGGGACTCCTGCTCTTACGAGGGCTACGCGCGTATGGCCGGCGGCCACAACCCGCGCAAGCCGGTTGAAGACCGCCGCAACAAGCGTTTCTTCTGCAAGCTTTCATATTCCCAGTCCAAGAAATATCTGCGCCCGGGCTGCGTGGGGTGCGGGCGGTGCCAGTGGGTATGTCCCGGCGATATAGGGATCCCCAACGTCGTGACCTACGTCAGACGCGAAATTACGAAGCAGGGATAATGCCATGAGTGAAGGAATGATTAACGGCAAGATTGTTACCATACCTGAAATCGCGACCATCGAGGAGATCAAGGACGAGATTCGGGACGTGAAGACCTTCTACCTCAAGTTCGACAGGAAGGAGATCAACGACAATTTAAAGATAATGTCCGGCCAGTTCATCATGGCCACGATATTCGGAGCGGGCGAATTCGCGGTGTCCCTCCCCCCCTCGCCGGAGAACGACCGCTTCCACATAACGGTCCGCGCGGTGGGCAAGGTCACGCGTGCGCTCCATGCCCTGGCCGTGGGCGACAAGGTGGGGATACGCGGCCCCTTTGGCAACGGTTTCCCCTTCGAGGAGCTCAAGGGGAAGAACATCGTCTATGTCGCGGGCGGCATCGGCCTCATCCCGCTGCGCTCGTCGATCGTTCACGTCCTCCAGCACAAGAAGGACTTTGGCGACGTGTACGTGCTCCTGGGGGCGCGCACGCCGGAGGACCACATGTACAAGGAGAACCTCAAGGAGTGGCAGGGCGGTGTTCCCGGTTTCAACTGTTTCCTTTCGGTGGACATAGAGACGCCGGGCTGGAAGGGCGAGGTGGGATTCGTGCATACGCTCCTGGACAAGGCGAAAATTCCGATCGAGAACACCGTTGCGTTCGTGTGCGGGCCTCCCGTCATGTTCAACACGGTGATCGGCGAGCTCATGAAGCGCGGTCTTTCGGACGAGAACATCTACTCGACCCTCGAGCGCCACATGAAGTGCGGGATCGGCAAGTGCCAGCACTGCGCGGTGGGCCGGACGCTCGTGTGCACCGACGGTCCCGTGTACACCTTCCGCCAGATCAAGACCCTGGGCGAACAGATCTAGGGGCGGCCGGTGGACTTCACGGGCGAAATCGCCAGGCTCCTCGGGGAGAAGACCTGCATCGTCGCGGTGGGAAACTCGATCCGCCGGGACGACGGCGTGGGGCTTTACCTTGCGGAGGAGATCGAAAAATGCGCGGGCGCGGAGAGGGTGGACATCGTGCACGCCGAGGACATCATCGAGAGCTACGTCTTCGAGATCGCCAATCGCGACTGCGCGAACGTCCTCATCATGGACGCGGTGCAGACCGCCGGCGAGCCGGGTACCCTGGTATTCGGCCCGATGGACGAGCTCAAGACCCTGGTGAGCAATTATTCCACCCACAAGCTGTCGCTCACGCTCGCCTGCAAGATCTGGCGCGAGCGCGGGAAAAAGGCCTATTTGCTGGGCATCGAGGCAGCGGACGTGGATTTTGGCGTGGGCCTCACGCAGACGGTGAAAAAAAGCGCGGACGCGATCAAGGATATAATAATCGAAACACTACACAGCACCCGTAAGGAGTATGTCTATGAACAGTAACCTGTATGGCAGCCTGCTCTTATCCATGGGGATACTCGTGCTCTCCGCGGTCATCGTGCCGTTTTTCTCGGAGAAGAGAAAGCTGGCCGGATGGCTGAATTTCGCATTCACGGCGGTCGCGGGGTTTATTCTACTGAATATAAGCTACAGCGTCATATTCGAACGCTCCCTGAACACCGAGCTCTGGACGATCGCGGGCTTTCTGCCCGTTTACCTGCTGCTCGACAGCTTCGCGGGCTTCTTCCTGGCGATCATCGCGGTCATGTCGATCATGAGCGCCTTCTACTCGATCGACTACATGGAACACTACCATGATTACAGCCTGAAGAGCTACTACGTGAACTACCCGATCTTCATCGCGGGGATGGTGGCCATCATCACGGTCGACGACCTCACCACCGGGTTCACGGTCGCGTGGCAGATGATGACGATCGCGAGCTACTTCCTGGTGAAGTTCGAATACAAGAAGCCCGAAAATGTGAAGTCCGCGAACAAGTACCTGGTGCTCATGGAAATCGCGTGGCTCCTCATCCTCGTGGGAGCGTTCGTCGCGGGAAGCGGTCTGGGCGATTCGATACACGCGGTGACGCGAAGCCTGGGCGCCTCCACCGGCGTGATTCCCTTCATAGTATACGCGCTCATCTTCCTGGGGTTCGGCTTCAAGGCGGCGATCTTCCCCTTTGGCCAGATGTGGCTGCCCGATGCGCACTCCATCGCCCCCTCTCCCATCAGCGCGCTCCTTTCCGGCGTCATGATCAAGACAGGCGTGTACGGCATCATCCGCACCTTCTTCTGGATGATCCCGCATAACGAGACCTTCCACTTCAGCGGCTCGCTCTGGGGCGCGATCATCGCTGTCTTTGGAGTGGTGACGCTGTTCATCGGGACCGTGCAGTCCATGAAGCAGAGCAACTCCAAGCGCCTCCTGGCCTTCTCTTCCATTGGACAGGTAGGGTACATCATATTCGGCATAGGCGCGGCGGTCTTCATGTTCAATTCCAATAGTCACTACCTGAAGCTCCTGGCGCTCATCGCGATAATTGGCGCGGTCTACCATGTGCTCAACCACGCGGTCTTCAAGGGACTGCTGTTCCTCACCTCCGGGAGCGTGCTCTTCGCGACCGACAGCAAGGACCTGAACAAGCTGGGCGGCCTCATCAAGTACATGCCCGTGACGGCGATCATAGCCGGCATCGCGTCCCTTTCGATTTCGGGCGTGCCGCCGTTCTCCGGCTTCGCGAGCAAGTGGACGCTCATATCCACCTCTCTCCTCGCGGGCAACGAGGTGTTCTTCCTGGTCATCTTCGGCATCATCGCCCTCTTCACGAGCGCGATCACCCTTTCCTGCTATGTGAAGTTCTTCGGCATGACCTTCACCTCCGCGGGCACCGAGTGGACCGTGGACAAACAGGTCAAGGAAGTGGGCGCCGGGATGCTCCTTCCCAAGTTCATCCTCGCGGCGCTGTGCATCGTGCAGGGCGTGATTCCGTTCTTCTACTTCAACACCATCATCGCCGTGTTCCAGAATTCCGGTGGTTCCATGCTCTCCGCCGCGTTCAGGAACATGGAGATCGATAAATACGTGTTCAACACCGCCATGGGAGTCACCGTCGAGGTGCCGGGCCTTTCGTCGGCCGCGTCGATGGCCGTACCGGTGGTGGTGCTCGTGATATTCGCGATCGCGTTGTGCGTCGCGCTGCTCCTGACCAGGTCGGGCGGTAACACCGAGCGCCAGGCCGAAACGTGGCTGTGCGGATACCAGACGCTGAACAACCGCAACCGCTACATGGATTCGAGCATGTTCGCCGCGCTCAAGGCCATGTTCGGGTGGACGGGCGGAAACGTTAAGAAGTAAGGAAAATAATTCACTCACAAGGGGTTCATCATGGCAACGATTCAAGCCTTAACGGATCAGCTTAAGAAGAAATTCGGAAACGCGGTCACCGGCGTGGAAAACCCGTCGGCCACGCAGCTGTTCATAGACTTCAAGAAGGAAAAGGTTCGCGAGATATGCAACGAGGTACTCGCCCAGGGCGGCCGCTACCTCGTGAGCGTGGGCACGGACAACCTCGCCAAGGACGGCACCCTTGGCCTCATCCACACCTTCGCGTTCGACAAGGAGCATTACTTCCTTTCACTGCGCACCGCGACGAAGGAGAGCGAGCCCATCGAGTCCATCACCCCCGACATCCCGAACGCGGGATGGTCCGAGCGTGAATACATGGACCTCCTGGGCATGAAGTTCACCAACCACCCCAAGCCCAAGAAGCTCGTGACCGCCGACGACTGGCCGTCGGACATCTACCCGCTGCGCAAGGAGGTCCCGTTCAACATAAAGCCGCTCGCGGCCGAGAACGTGGCCTACCAGCTGGATGAGTGCCCGGAAGGCTGTTCCATAGTGCCCTTTGGCCCCTACCATCCCACCCAGCACGAGCCCGCGCACTTCGCGTTGTTCGTGGACGGTGAGACGATCAAGGGGAGCGACTACCGCGGCTTCATGATCCACCGCGGCGTCGAAAAGCTCGCGCAGACCCAGATCTCGTACAACGAGATCCCGTTCCTCGCCGAGCGCATCTGCGGGATTTGCGGGTCGGTGCACGCGGCCAGCTACTCGCAGGCCGTCGAGATCGCGGTGGGACACAAGATCTCCCGCCGCGCGGAATACATTCGCACCATAATGCTCGAGATCGAGCGCGTCCACTCCCACCTGCTCTGGCTGGGGGTCGCGGGACACCTCATAGGATTCGACACCGTCTTCATGCAGGCATGGCGCGTACGCGAGCCCATCATGTGGCTGGGCGAGCGCCTCACGGGAAACCGCAAGACCTACGGGATGATCGTCATAGGCGGCGTGCGCCGCGACATCACCCCTGAACTGAAGCAGGACATCCTCAACGTGATAGGCACCATCGAGAAGGAAATGATCACGATCAAGAACGCGATAATCGGCGACACCGCGATCCACCGCCGCACCAAGGACGTGGGCTACGTCTCCACCGAGGACACGATCAAGTGGAGCCTGGTGGGACCGGTCGCCCGCGCGCGTAACGTCGACATCGACGTGCGCCGAGACATGCCGTACGCGGCATACGACGAGATGAAGTTCAGCGTGCCCGTCGTCGACTGCAACGACGTCTGGGGAACGGTGCTCGTGCGCGTGCTCGAGACCTTCGAGGCGATCAGCATCATACGCCAGGCGCTCGACAAGATGCCCAACGACGGCCCCATACTCACCCCCTTCGAGGACGCGGTCCCGGCGGGAATGCACGGCATCACGGCGGTCGAGGCGCCGCGCGGCGAGGTGACCCATTACGTCATCACCGGCGAGGAGAACAGGCCCGAGCGCTGGAGGGTGCGCGCCCCCACGTACCCCAACCTCCAGGGCGTTCCCATGATGCTCCTGAACAACCAGCTGGCGGACGTTCCCATCATCATCGGCAGCATCGATCCGTGCTTCTCGTGCACGGAGCGCATGGAAGTCGTCGACCTCAGGAACGGCGGCATGAAGGTAATGTCACAGAGCGAGCTCGAAGCGCTCTCAAGAAATAAGCGGTAGGCAGGTAGGCAATGGACATACTGTTAATAGTAGTAAACGTGGTCGTCTTTCTGGGACTCGCGCCGCTGTTCGAGGGAATAATAAGGAAACTGTACGCGAAGGTCCAGTCGCGCAAGGGGCCGCCCATCGTGCAGCCTTATTACGATCTGATCAAGCTCCTGGGCAAGGAAAGGCTTACGCCCGGCAACGTCGCCTTCAAGCTCGCCCCGATGATGGCGTTCGCCTCCATCGTGACGGTGATCATGCTGGTGCCGCTGGGATTCAAGGTCAACATCCTCACCCAGTACGCGGACATCATAACCGTCATATACGTCCTCACGCTCGGCGGGGTGTCGGTGCTCCTTGGGGCCCTGTCGAGCCGGAATACCTACGCCATGGTGGGCGCGAGCCGCGAAATGATCACCATGATCATGGTTGAGCCCGTTCTCGCGATGACCCTCATCATGGGCGCGCTCAAGGCGAAGGGCCTGGCGGTAAGCACCAGCTTCTTCAGCGTGGGCGACACCGGGTACGGCTGGGGCGTGGCGCTCATGCTCGTGGTCTTCCTCATGGCGCTCCAGGCCTTCGTGGGACGCCAGCCGTTCGACATCTCCGAGGCGGAGATCGAGATCATCGAGGGCCCCTTCATCGAGTACTCGGGCCCCTACCTCGCGCTTTTCAAGTACTTCATGATGATCAAGCAGATGTTCTACGCGTTCCTGTTCGTGACGGTGTTCATGCCCTTCCTGCAGACCGGGTACTACCTGGCGAACATAGGCACCCAGCTGGGGGGAATCCTCGCGGTGGTGGTGCTCATCTCGCTGGTGGGTTCGACCAACCCGCGCCTCCGGATCGAGCAGGCGGTCAGGTATTACGCAGTCCTGATCCTTCTGTCGCTGACCGCGGTCGGGCTGACCGTGTATGGTATATAAATTAACTAGCGAGGTGTGACCGTGTGGTTAACTAGCAAGATCAAACAGGTATTACTGGTCATCAAGCCCGGAACCGTTACGCTCCCCTATCCCTTCGAGCCGCATCCGGTTCCGGAGGGGTATCGCGGGCAGCCGTCCTGGGATCACCATAAATGCATAGGCTGCGGGGGCTGCGCGGCGCATTGCCCGGCCCGTACCATCTTTATCCGCGACCTGTGCCAGGACCTCCGCGTCATGGTATACGACGGCGGGCGCTGCACCTACTGCGGACGCTGCGCGGACGTATGCCCCGAGAAGGCGATCACCATGACGAAGAACTACGAGCTCGCGACGGGCAGCAAGAAGGACCTCTGCACCACGATGGAGCTCTTCATGGCGACCTGCAACAGGTGCGGGCGCTGCTACGAAATGGAGACCAAGAACGCGATCGACCGCATGAACCTCAAGGGCTACCGTTACGACAACCTTGAGATGCGCGCAGTGCTCCCCGTCTGCACCGAGCAGTTCGACACCGGGATGCTGGCCAAGAGCGATCGTTTCAAGAGACCCGAACGGATAGGAGAATAACCATGTTAGCCAATCTCGCAAAGAAAATTCTGCCGCGCTCGCTCTGGGTGTATCACTGCAATTCAGGCGCCTGCAACGGCTGCGACATCGAGATATTGAACGTGCTGACGCCCTACTACGACGTCGAGCGCTTCGGCATCAAGGTGGTGGGCTCGCCCCGGCACGCGGACGTGATGCTCATTTCGGGAGCGGTCACGCGTCCCACCCTCCCGCTGGTGAAGCGCGCGTACGACGCGATGCCCAATCCCAAGCTGGTCTTTGGAATCGGCTCCTGCACCATAGGCGGCAACATGTGGGCCGACAGCTACAACGTGTGCGGCGGCGCGGACCAGGCAGTTCCCGTCAACTACTTCGTCCCGGGATGCCCCCCCAGGCCGGAAGCGATCATCTACGGCGTGGCGCTGGCGCTCGGGCTCGTCCCGCAGCAGGCGGCGCCGGTTGAGCTCAAGCAGATGGAGTTCCCGATCGACATGTACGAGCGCAACAAGGCATGGGAAGACCGGAACGTGATTTACGAGCTCCTGAAGTAGGGGAGCGCGCACCAAACACAATTCACCGGATGGAGTGAACGTATGGCTAAAAAGATATTACTGGTTGACGACGACAAGGACCTGGTTGGAACGCTCGTACAGGCGCTTTCCGCGAACGGATACACGGTGGTTCCCGCGTACAGCGGCGCCGAGGGTCTCAGGAAGCTCCTGGCCGAAAAGCCGGACCTCATGCTGCTGGACGTCATGATGGAAACCGACACGGCGGGCTTCGAGATCAGCTACCAGATCAGGAGCGAGCGTCCCACCTCGCAGTACAAGGACGTGAAGGCGACGCCCATAATCATGCTCACGGCGATCAACCAGGTGACGAACAACCGGTTCTCGCTGAACGAGGACTCAAGCTTTCTCCCCAAGATTAACGATTTCCTCACCAAGCCGGTGAAGATAGACGAGCTCCTGGGAAAGATCAAGAATGTAATCGGGTAACCGTTATGGCCGGGCGATAATTCATATTATCATTCTTGACAAAACCCCGGCGCCGTGAAAAAGGAAGGGATACTCTTGTGTTTCTTCCTTTTTCTTTTTAACGGACCGGCGGATGAAACTCGTTAAATTCATTTTCTTCCTCGCCTTCGTGGGCGGCATCGCCGTCTCGATCATCTATCACCAGCAGGTCTACCGGACGGCCCTCAAGGTCTACTACCAGAAGGTGAAGAAGGAAGGCATGGAGGACTCCCTCGCGAAGGCCAGGGCGATGTACTCCAAGGAACAGTACGCGAAGCTCAAGCCCTACCTGTCCGATCTCGTCATGCTCTATCCCGGCAACCGCGAGCTGCTGCGCCTCGCGGGGCTCGCGCGCATCGAAACGGGTGACAGGCTCGGGGGCGCGCGCATGGTGACGGCGGCCCTCAGGGACGGCGAGGACCTGTCCGCGATGCAGAGCGTGCTCGAGATACTCTACGACGAAAAGGAATACGCCGAGCTCAACGACGTCTTCGCGCGCCACGCGCCCAACGACCGGTACCTGGAATTCATGTGCGGCATGTCGCTCGCTGCCTGCAAGAGGTGGGAGGAGGCGGTCCCGCACCTCGTTAATGCGCGTAAGCGCGGGCAGGACGGGTTCGAGCTGCACTTCGCCCTGGGCACGGCGTACGAGAATCTGGGCAGGCTCGACGACGCCATCGCGAGCTACGAGGCCGCGTTCGCGCTCGAGCCGCACAAGGCCGACGCGCGCCAGTCGCTGCAGAGGGCGTACCGCAAGGCGAAGAAATACGACAAGGCGGAGAGGCTGGGACGATAGGCGAAATCATGTTGACAAGTTCACAACTTGTCAATATCTTGTTTTGAGATGGCCCCGCGACATCCAAAGCGGAATAAGGGTTGAAATCGTTTTTAATAAGGGTGCCCGATGAAGGAACTGACAATCGGCAAACTGAAAGCCGGGTTTTCCCGGGTAATTGAAGCCGTCCAAAACGGTGAGAAGATTACCGTCCTCAAGGGAAGAAATCTGCAGAAAGTGGCAATGATAGTACCGTACCCGAAAGGGGTGAAACCGGTGACGAGGATCAGCGGAAAGCGGGTCCTGGGAAGGGACAAGGGCGCCATCAAGATTATGCCGGACTTCGACGAATTGCCGGAGGATATAACGCGCTCCTTTGGTATCGAGTAATGGCGCAATTTCTGCTCGACACGCACACCCTGTTATGGATGCGCTTCGACGAAGAGAAGCTTTCGGAAAGGGTTCGCGGGATCGTCGAGAACACAAAAAACAGGCTCTATGTAAGCGTGGCATCCCTTTGGGAGATAGCGATCAAGTATTCGCTCGATAAGATCGTTCTTCCCGATAAGCCTGAAATATATCTTCCGAACGTGATCTATGAGGACGAATTGACCGTTCTTCCCGTAAGCCCCGTACATGCCCTGCGGGTGTATGCGATTCCTCAGCTTCATCGCGACCCTTTCGACAGGATGCTTATAATTCAATCCATTACCGACAAGCTCCCCCTTGTCACGAGTGACGAATCCATTCGCCAATACAGGAAGTATTCGTTACAAACGGTATGGTGATACATCCGCAAGGAACAGATATGCTTGATCATTTCTTCCACCCCGACGGTGTCGCGATCCTGGGTGCCACGGACAACCGCGCCAAGGGGGGCTTCCACATATTGAGAAACGTCCTGGCCGGGTACAAGGGAAGGATCTACCCGGTGAATCCGCGCGTGAAGGAAATACTGGGCGTTCCCTGCTACCCTGACGTCAAGTCGGTCCCCGGCAGTTTTGACCTCGCGATCTACTTCATCCCCGCGCGATTCCTGCTGGAAGCGATTCATGATTGCGCCGAACGGGGCGCGAAGGGGATCATCATCGAGAGCGCGGGATTTTCCGAGGTGGGCGAATCGGGCAGGAAGCTCCAGGAGGATGCGGTGCGTCTCGCGCGCGCGCGGGGAATCAGGCTGTGGGGCCCCAACTGCATGGGACTGCTGGACGGCCACACGCGCAGCGTGTTTTCCTTCATGTACACCGACCGCTGGACCACGCTCATGAAGCCCGGGAACGTCTCGCTCATCGTGCAGAGCGGCATGCTGTCGGCGGGATTCCTCATGACGATCCTCGAGCGCGGTGGAATGGGGATGGCGAAGGTGTGCTCCATAGGCAACAAGTGCGACGTGGACGAGACCGACGTGCTCGGGTACCTCGCGCGCGATCCCGACACTGAGGTCATAGGCTGCTACCTCGAGTCGATCACGGAAGGGAGGAAGTTTCTCGACATAGCGCGCTCGACGGCGAAGCCCATAGTGGTGCTCAAGTCCGGACGGAGCGCCGGGGGCGCACGCGCCGCGATGAGCCACACTGCGAGCCTGTCGGGCAGCGCGGCGGTCTACGAGGGAGCTTTCCGCCAGGCCGGCGTGGTGCC
>CALMJO010000520.1 GCA_937864375.1 uncultured Spirochaetota bacterium | reverse complement strand
AGTACGTTTCGCCGCATTTTTTGTCCGTTATGCACCCCTCTCGTGCGTATACAAGGTACACATTGCCACACCATTCCCCCGGAGGAACCCCATGAAAGTCACCCTGAACCCCGTATTCGAATCCATGCGAGGCAACCTCGACGGCATCGTCTACTACACCTGTCACGGAAAGGTCCGGGCGCGCCTGTACGCCGTACCGCGCGATCCCAAAACACCCGCTCAGCGCGTTCGTCGACAAGCATTCGCCGATGCGGTTGGTGCATGGAAGCTGCTTTCAATGGAAGAAAAGAATTACTGGAAGGCACGCGGAATAAGGAAGCGTGTTTCCGGCTACAATGCCTTTTTATCGGCTTACTTGAAGAAGGAGAATGCATCCACCACGCCCAAGAGCCCGTCGGCCCCCTCGCTGTCCTTGCATCCCGGGGCTTCCTGGCCTGATTACGGTATTTATGGTTATATCCCGCCTATAGATTCCCTCGAATCAACCTCGTTCCCTGTTCATCCTTCGTCCACCCAGACTCCAGTCACGGTCCATTTAGCCTCCCGCCAGGGGAGCTGAGCGGAAAAGGCGTGTAAGAAAGGGAGATGGGGAGAGGGATGAGATCGGGGGGATAAGGATTATTTTCTTATACGGCCGGGAGACCGAATACTGGAAATGAAATTGTAGTGAATTAGAATACACCGTAACCTTCCGGTTTGATTCCCGTTAATGGAAATATATTTCCTGGAACATGTCCTGACAACCTTGCCCCCCTCAGGGGGGTTGGGGGGATGCCTTTATCTCTTCCATCGCCGTTCGCCGTTATCTCTTTATCCCCCTTGAAAGGCGCCCTCACGGAAAGCCTCCTTTCAAGTACAAGCTTCAAGCAGTCATTCAGATCTTTATCCCGCTCACGAATCCCGGGTCATGGATCACGCCGCTCGCGTGGAGGAAGTCCGCGAAGATATTGAAAAGGATGGGATCTATCCCCAGGAAGTCGCCGTTCAGGAAGTCCTTCTTGATCGCGGCAAGCGCCTCCTCGGGCGTCATGGGCTTCGCGCGGTACTTCTTTTCCGGGTCGGTCATGGCGTCGAAGATATCTATTATTTCCAGAATTTTGCCGGGAAAGTACGAGAGCGAGTTCCCGAACCCCACGTCGTTGACGTTGTACGACACGCAGTACTTCGTGGGGGAGGTGTCCCGCTGCTCGCCCCTGCGGTCCGTGAAGCGGCCGCGGAACGTCGCGAGCTGGCGGTACCCGTAGGGCGCCCCGTAGTAGTCGTGGTGCAGGAGGCCCGTCGACACGACGCCCGTGCTGAACTCCCTGGCCTCTATGAGCATGTTGTAGCTTTCGAAGACGTGGCGGCGCGCCTTGCGCGGGTCGAAGCCCTCGCCCCCGTCGTGGTAGTCCACCTGGGGGAGCTTGCCTACGTCGTGCATGAAGCCTCCCATCGCGTAATCGATGAAGGAGACGCGATCGCGCACGGGCGCGATGCCGCCCTTGTACGCGATCTCGAGCGAGATATTCTGCGATCCGCGGAAGAGCTTGTCGTAGTACGGGTGAAAGCGCTTCCCGAATTCCGCGCGGAATTTCTTGACGTCGTTGGAGAACTTCTGGAAGTAGCCGTTATAGAAGAACAGGAACGATATGCAGCGGATGAGGATGCGGTTCATGTGGTTCAGCGTGACCGACTGCGTCTGGATGTGCTGGAGCTGGGCGAGGTCCCGGTGCGTGGCCTTTCCCCGGCCCATGAGGTTGATGAGGTTGTCGATCATGGCGAAGGACTCACCCACCATCCTGTGCAGGTGCTCGCGCGCCACGTCGCGCACCAGGTTCTCCTCAAGGGTGACCTTGTTCACGCACATCGTCTGGGCGAAGAGCTTTCCGGTCTCGTCGATCGTTTCGGCGTTGAATTTCCTCCCCTCGTCGCCCATCGTCTTGAGGCGGTGATTGTTGTTCATGAGCGCCTGGATGCGCTCGATGATATCCATCTCGCGCGCCTCGGCGAGCCTGGTTTCGAAAACGACGTCCGGCTGCGGGGGCCTGTACACCGGCACGTCGTCCAGCGCCTCCTCCCGCACCTCGATGCGTCCCGGCCGCACCGGGTCCGCCTCACCCGCGGCCTGTCCCTTTTCAACGGGGTTGTCCCGCGTCTCGTCCATGCGCTTGAGGCGCTGCATGGAGTCATGGTCCAGGAAGAATGCCATGTCCCGGTCTTTAAGATAGCTGTCGAACTCCTTAGGGGGAATAAAGGCGAAGCTCCCGTCCTTCTTCTTCCGGCGAATGGGAAGGCGTGCCTCTATGATCCCCTCGATGTTTTCCCGCACCATGGCGGCCGGAACCTCCAGGAGGTCGTCCTGCTTGAATAAACCGTCCACCTGCTCGTCAAAATCCAGTATAAAATCGTCGTCCATCGTTGTATTCCTGCCGAAAGCCCTGCCGTAAATATAGCCCGCCCCGCGGCGCGGGCAAATTTTATGTTTCCGAACGCGACACTCTCCCCTCCCCCGCTCCTTTGGTCAAGCCCAAAGGCAACGGCGTGTAAGAAAGGGAGATGGGGGGATTGATGAGATTGATGAGATAAAGGATTGGGGATCCATAAACAATCAAGTCGATGTCGCTTGTCATTTCGACCGCAGGGAGAAATCTTAAGGGTACCTCTTTAAACCCCTCTTTAAAACGGCTCTGCATATGCCATCA
>CALMJO010000519.1 GCA_937864375.1 uncultured Spirochaetota bacterium | reverse complement strand
CTCAATGACCTCCCTGAAAAAAGTTCATTTTTCCGCCCGCCCGTTCGTATCCGATGTGTATGAAACGAAACATTCTGCAACGAGCCGCGGTGGCGCTGGGGCCGATCATCCTCTGCGCCGTCATCGCCCTCCCCTCTTCCGCCGCCGCCGGTCTCCTCATAAGCGAGGTGGCCTGCGGGACGTCCGGCGGCGACTGGGTCGAGCTCTTTTTTGACGGCGGCCCCGGCGAGACCGTGAACATCGCGCCGCTCTACGTCACCATGTACTTCGGGACGAACGAGCCTTTGGGCACCGATCCCGTCACCCTCCATGCCGCGGACCTGCCCGAGACCCCGTACGACGACCGCTACGCGGTGATCCACCTTACCGCGCCCGGCATCCCCGACGAGACCGACTTCACCGGCGACACGAACAGGAACGGCGTCCTTGACGTCTACTGCAGCAATTATTCAGGGAGCCTCTGGAACACCGACTGCGTCGTCGCGCTGGACACCGACGACGATCCCGCAAACGGTGGCATGATCGATTTCATCGCCTACTCCGTGATGGACGAAAGCTTCAATTCCACCATGGAATCATACCTGCGCGCCGCCGCTGCGGCGGGCCAGTGGACCGTGTGCGATCCCGGCCTCGTCCAGCAATGCCTGGTCCCCCTTCCGGCCGAAGGGCTGGCAGCGCACCAGAGCATCTCACGCCGCACCGGTCCCGACAGGAACTTACCTGAAGATTTTGCGACAACCCCCTTCCAGACGCCGGGAAGACCAAACGTGTTCTCCGGGCCCGGCGCGAAGGGGACAAAACTGTTCTCTCTTCCGCAGCCGGTCTTCACCGTCCTGCCTTACCGCACAGGCCATTCCTGCCTGGAGGTGCCTCTTCAAATACTGGAGCCGTGCAACGTGCGCTTCCGCGTATTCAGTCCCGACGGACTCATGATCCACGAATCGCCGCTGCATCGCGCGGTAGCGCCGGGCGCATTCATGCTCAAATGGGACCTCAAGGGAAAGGGGCGCCGCGCCTCCACCGGGCTTTACATAGGCGTCGTCGAATGCACCGGCACCTCCATCCGGAAGTCCAGCTCGGTGAAATTCAGCATCATCCTGAACCGGTACAAATGACGTCCCTGCTGATCATATCGCTTCTCTCGTGCAGGCTCGCCGCGTTCGAGCGCGCACCGCTCTCTCCCGCGGTTCTTTTTCCCTATCCCGTGGCTGCCGCGGACGAGTGGACCTCTCCACATCCCTTCAATCCCGCTCTGGCTGCATTTCCGCGCGGATGGCAGGGAACCTGGTATTACGCGAAACCGTACATGCTGGACCGTATGAATTCGGGGGGCTTTTCCCTGTCGCGGACCGGCGATTCCTGCGGCGCCACGCTCGACATGCATTCCTTCGGCATACCCGAATACCGGGAGGACACCGTGAGCCTTGCAGGCAGCGTGAGCCCGGTCCCGTGGATTGGCGCCGGCCTGAGGATAAAGGAATCATTTCTTTCCATAAAAACCGACGATTACTCCTACAAAACGCACTTCACCGATTTTGATGCCGGGGCCAGCATCTCGCCCTTCGCCTGGCTGCGATTCGCATTCTGCCAGGAGAACATTTCATCCCTCCTGGAGCGCAGTCACGTGGACCTCGCGTATCCCGCATGGAGCGCGGGAGTCGCATTGAAGCCAGCGCAGGGAACACGCCTGACCTGGAACCTCACCCGCTCCAGGTATGCTTTCATCACCAGCTATACCGTGTCCGCGAACATCATGCGCATGCTGAGCCTGCGGGCGGGGTATTCGCGTGAAACCTCCAGCTTCTCGTTTGCGTGCTCTCTCGCACTGGGAAGCCTCATCGTCTCCTACGGCGCGGGATTTCACGCATTCCTCGGCACCACGCACACGGTTTCCATGACCATCTCGCCCGGAAACCCGGGGTACGAGGAGATTCGATACCTTACCCCACGCGGTGAAGTTCTTTCCGGGAGCACGGGAGTGCGCATCAACATCAATGCCTGTTCCCTCGAGGAGCTCTCGTCCATACCGGGGCTTCCAGCTGACCTTGCGGCGCGCATTATCAGGTACCGTGAGCTTATTGGCCCGGTGAGCCGCAAAGCGCTCGTGCAGGTGGGGCTGGCGGGACGCACGCTCGATTCGCTCCTCAATCATGTCTACGGGCTCGCCCCCGACGCCCCGGACGGCAAAACCGGCGCGGACCGTCCGCGGCGCTTTTCCAGGAACTCATTCGCCGACCGCCAGGCGGCCGAACAGGCCGCGGTGAAGCGGCTCTTTGACTGCCTCCTCGAGAGCGAGGTGCCGGCGGCGACCGCCCTGCGCCTTGCCGAGATGGCGCGAGGTATTCCGCGCGAGGAATTTTTCCGCGCCGTTGACCGCATGGAGGAATTGTCCGTGGAGACCAGGGAGCAGGTCAAGGGCCAATGCGGCGCGCTCTTGCCATAGCCGCGACGCTCGCCGCGACGCTCGCGCAGGCTCACGCCGAGGTGCTCTCCCTTTCGGCCGAATACCGCCGCGACGCCGTGGATTACGACGAGTCCGTGACCGATTTCTGCCGCATCAGGAGCGAATATCGCCTGAGCCAGGAAAGCTCGTTCGTCGCCGCGGCGGTGCTTCCCGTAGAAACGGGCCGTGGCAGCTGCACCTGGAACCTGTCCCTGGGCGATGTTTCGCCGCACATCTCGATCATGCTCGGCAATTTCCACGCGCGCTTCGGAGGGGGGCTTGTCCTTGGAAGGCGCAATCCCTTCGATCCGGACGCGCTCTCCCGGAGAAATTCATGCGACCTGGACATCACGTTTTCCCCCGCAACGAGCGGCAATCCTCTATATACGTTTTATGGAATTGCGGTGAGCGCCGGCGCGGAGGAGCATGTCCCCGGAGTTCGCCTTAATGCATTCTGGTCGTCGGCGCTCAGGTACATGGACGCGCAGGGGTATTTTGCCGGCGCCACCGGGACGGGCGTGCAGACCATCCGCTCCTCGGAGCGCTCCGCGCGTAAAACCGAGCCCGTCTACCTGAATAACGCGGGAGTCAACCTCATCCGCCAATTCTCCGGAAATTTCCTGGCGGAAGCCAGCTGGCTCGTCACCTCGCTGGAGAAGCCCTCGGGCAGCCAGGTCGTGTGGGACGCACACGACTCCGGACGCGCGACCGTAGCCACGCGGTGCGTCAACAACCTGGAGCTCTACATGGAATACCGCGACGATTGGCTCCGGTTGTCGTGCGAACCTGCTTTCAGCGCCACGTCAAGACGCACGACCGGGGGGGCCGATTCGTGCCTTACCGGGTATGCATACCTGGCGCGGATGGCGTTTAAAAGCGCGCTTCTCGAAACCTCTCTCGTGCGTAAATACACCTGTCCCTCCTACTATGCGCCCTGGAGCGCATCCATCGGCGAGCAATACCCGGAGAGGGCCTGGTTCCTTGACCTCGCCCTTCTCCGTAAATTTTTCTCGATCGGCGCATCCCTCTCATCCGAAAAAAAGCTCCGCCCCGACGCCGGGGACGATGAGCTGCCCCTCACCGAGAAGGAGGAGATCTTCACCGAGATACGCCGCTCGTTCCTGGAGGGAAGCCGGGTCTCGCTGCGCGTGCTCACGAAGCGCATGGACGGCGACGTCACAAGCGTGCGCCAGGGCGCATTCAGGGTGAAGGCACGATGCGCCGATTGGCTCTCAACCGGCCTCGGGGCGGTGTACCAGGCCAGGGACAGGAAGCGCGACGCGATGCTGGGATCTGGAACCGCAGCTATAACGCTTCGACCGGCAACTCTTACCGCCGCCTACTGCCGCGCGATCGTCCCGCCAGGCAATCCGCTCTACGCAGTTATTGCGCCCGCGGAGCATGCCGGCATCCCCGGGATGACGCTCCGGGCCAATGCACACGTATTCGTGGCGCGGATCACGCTTAAGTCCGGCCGATCGAACCTGAACGTTCGCTCGCTGCACCTTAAGACCGACGGCGATCCCGTCCGCCACAGGATAGAGCTGGCGGGACGTACTGAATTTTAACGATCGGCCGACCGTACACAATTTATTTGACAAATTGTCTCAAATCCCCATACTTATCCCTCACCCTGCGGTGCTGGATTCAAGGCGTATTAAAGCAAAAATTCCTCACCGTTATCCGGAAGATGGCATGATAAAGATAGAACTTGAGCGCACATTACCCTATCAGCGGCCGGAAGTGTTCACCCACTTCGAAAACATCCAGAGCCTGAGCACGCTAAAAAAGGACCTGAAATCGTTCTCTCTCGTGCGCGACGAGCCCGGCCTCCAGATCGCCGATTCGCACATTCGCCTTCCATTTTTTCTATCGTTCAAATCGCGGCTTTCATGCACCACGCGACTGGAAAAATACTGCGAGATCAAGCAGGTGAAGGGCGACTTCCGCGAATACCTGTGCGTCTATAAGCTTTCTGATTCCCCCGCGGGAACGAGCATCTCGGTCTCTCTGGTCATCCGTTTTCCCCTGGGCCCCACGGCACTGCTTGCCTATATGGTCGCCCCGCTCATGCGCAGAAGGCTCGAGGGCGAGCTTAATCGCATAGAAAAGCAGGAATCGGCGCGCGTGTTATAGATATGTCAAAGCCCATCATCGTACAAAGCGACAACACCATACTTCTCGAGGTGGACAATTCCGAATACGAAAACGCCCGCGATGCCGTTCTGCCGTTCGCGGAGCTGGAAAAAAGTCCCGAACACATCCACACCTACCGCGTGACCCCCTTGTCCCTCTGGAACGCCGCCGCGGCGGGGCTCGATGCCGACGCCATCATACAGTCGCTCAAGCCGTTCTCGCGTTACGACATACCGGAGATCATGGTCGTTACCTTGCCAGTGCAGATGCGACGC
>CALMJO010000518.1 GCA_937864375.1 uncultured Spirochaetota bacterium | reverse complement strand
CACCTCTCTATTCGTCGGCAGCGTCAGATGTGTATAAGAGACAGGTATAATAGAGCGTGTCGCAGCCCCTGAGCGCATCCCTCATGGAAGCCCCGTCGCGTATGTCGCCAAGCGCCCTTTCCACGTCCAGGCCGTCAATGTTGCGCGTGTCGCTCGTCTTTCGAACGAGGACCTTCACCTCCACCCCGTCTTTGAGCAGCTCCCTCACGATCGACGAGCCCATGAACCCGGTAGAGCCGGTCACCAGTTTTTTCATCGCTGTTCCATCCTCCACGCTATCCGGGTCTTTCCTTTCCGGGGAGATTCATCCAGGGGAATCGGGGATTGTTGCACCCTAGCAGACACGGATTTATGGCGATTGGCAAGAATATTTCGACGCAGGGGCGGGCGAGCGGTTTGCGTCGATCGTCCGCGTGAAAGCCTCTTATGTCTTCCCTTCGATGCCTCCCTGAAAAGGTACGGAATTGCCGGGATTTCTCCCGGATGCGTGAAAATTTTTTGTCAATTTTAGCCCAACTGTGCGACTACATTTATGCAAGCGAGGCAATGATGTCCGCGAATACCGGGACGAAGGGTTCGGCCGGGCTTGTGAAGTGAGCAGTTAACATTATCGACGTTATGTTCAAGAAAGCGGAAATCGGCGGGGGAGCGGGGACAGATGGGGGAAATATTAACACCTGTTATTTCATGAAACGCGCGTCAATAAAAATGAACGCGATTCAGAAAATGTAATTGAAAAATAAACACTTTGGGAACGATTAACTACATTGACGACGTGTCCACGGCACCCACGAAAGCAGGACGATTTTATAAACATGTCTGGAAAAATTTACACCAACCTCTTTAGGAGGACTCCATGAACCACAGGTCATTCGCCGCGAAGGCGGCTGCACTGCTAGTTGTCTCAACCTTGACCGCGCTCGCATCGTGCGGAGGCGGATCCACGCCGGCAAAGGCCGTCGCGACCACCGTCGTTGGAAAGGTAACCGTCGCCTATCCCGGGACCGACCCGGTGGCGCTCAATGCGGGCGACGAGGTAACGGCCGGGGCCGTCATCACGACAGACGCGGCGTCGGCTGCGACGATCCAGCTGAGCGAGGTGGGCATCGTTCGCATCTCCGAAAACTCCCGGCTCCAGATGAAGGCGCTCATCGCCGCGAACGGGGCGACGGAGCTCTCGCTTGAAAGCGGGTCGGTGTTTTCCCGCGTCATAAAGAAGCCCGGAATGGAATACCGCGTGCAGGCCCCCACCCTCGTCGCCTCGGTCCGCGGCACCGAGTTCATGGTAGTCGCCGAAGGGATCTACGGAGGCGTGCTGGTGCGCGAGGGAACCGTCGCCGTGGCGACGCCCGCGGACAAGACCGAACAGCCCGTCACCGTGAAAAAGCGCGCTGCCGTGAGCGCCGAGGGCAAGGTCGTGGTCATTCCCCAGCACCGCTTCGAGGAGCTCGTGCTCGAAAAGCACGCCCTCCAGCCTTACATAGAAAACCTGGAAACGAAGAAGCCCGAAGAGATCCAGAAGGTTTTCAAGAAGGTGGAGATCGAGGAGCGGAAGATCGACAACGCGATCGCGGAATTGAAGCTCACGGCCCGGGAAAAGCTCAAGAAGGAAGGAAAGCCCCTGGTGAAGCTTTTCCTCAAGGACGGCAGCCAGATCGTCGGCTCGGTCGAGGAAGTCAACGAGAAAGAGCTCAAGCTCAACACGGGCGAAGGCGTGATCGACATTCCCAAGGGCGATATTCGCCGCCGGGTTCCCGAGCAATAAGGATTCGCAGTGGAGATGAACATGAAGACCACGGCGGGCATGAACGCCCATAGATCGCAAGCCATAGCTCCGGTGTGCATGCTCGTCGCACTGTGCGCCGTCCTCGTGACGGCGCGGCCCGCCGCCGCCGAAATCATTTACCTGAACAACGGCACGGTCCTCAAGGGCGCGATCGTCAAGGAGGGGAAAACGGGTATTACCCTGAAGATCGACGATCGCGAGCGTGAGATCCCGCACGCGGACATCAAGCGCGTAATGTACGGGAACAGGGATATGGAGGAGATCTACGTCCTTGGCATGGACGGAACGATCACGCGCGGATTCCTCGTGGACCAGGACGAAAACGCCGTCATCCTTCGTGAACAGCCGGACTCCCCCACCGAACAGTCCATCTCCAGGAAGGACATCCGCGAGATTTCCCATGAAGCAATGTATCCCGTCGACCTGGAATTCTATTTTAAGCCCTCGGCCTTCGTTCCCCTGGATTCGGGGGGGGCCGACCTCGGCACGACGGGCCTTTACGCCTTTGGAATAGGCTTCAATTCCATGATCGCGCCCAACCTCCGCTGCCTGCTCGAGACGGGCTATTTGCGCTCGACGAGCGGGAGCAATCCCGGCCAGTCGCTGCGGATCGTTCCGGTTACCCTGAGCTTCGCCTACAGCTTCATTAAGGACGAGTACTCGCTGGTCCCGCGGCTTGGAGGAGGCGTGGGCATCGCGCAGTTCAACACGGGCGAAGGCGACGTGATGAAGTCGAACCTGCTGGCGGCAAACGCGGGATGCGGCCTGGTGTATCGTCCTTACCGTCAGCCGTATTCCTTCGGGCTGTGGGCCGACTACGCGATCTATTTCGACGGCGCCGACTTTTTCCAGGGCGCCGTAATAAGCATATCATGCGCATACAGGTTATAAGGGCATGGAAACAGTGAAAAAGACCTTCGAGTTGTCGCGAAACCGGGTTCACTTTGAGCGGAGCGGGTCAAATTCCGTCATTTCGACTGCAGGGAGAAATCGTAAAGCGTGTACAATGCCAGGATTTCTCACCCGAAAAGGCCGGGTTCGAAATGACATTATTGGAAAAGCGACAGGTCAATTTATTTCCGGCCTGATGGCCGCAAGCCTTGCGGTCGCCGCTTCCGGCTGCGGCACGGAATTCATAGGGGACATGAAGAGCTTCGAGCACAACGAATCTCCCGTGATCACCTCATTCACGTCGAGCGTCGATCCCCTCGTGACCGAGATCTATCCCGGAATGGATATGCTCCTCACGGTAGAGGCCCATGACATCGAGGGCGATCCCATCACGTATTCCTTCGAATCCGACCAAGGAACGATGCGCGATCTGAAATACACCGCCGATGGGTGCACCATCGAATATTTTATCAAGTCAACCTGTACCAGCAGTGAGTCTATCCCTGTCACGGTCATCGCCGAGGACGATAAAGGCGCCTCCTCCTCACAAACCATCAACCTGGGGGACAGGAAGACGGGGCCGACTATCACCTTGGAAAGCTGGAGCTTTGATACAGACCCGCTCACGCCGACTCAAGCACAAGCCGCGACGGTGAGCTTCCACGCGAATGCAACCGGCTATTTTCAGGTGAGGATTCAGACCCCACCTGCCGACTTGATCGAATTCAATAATAAAAAGTTTTTTAACATCAGAGCCAATGCAACAGAGACTAAAATAATCTACGTAGCGGCCGATTCCGAAGAAGCCCCGTCGCTGACGGAGGTAGGGAGCCACAAGATATATGTGCTCGTGATCGATGAATTCGGACGGCAATCGACAATCTCGCAAACAATGACGGTTGCTGAGTAGGTATTATTTTGAACGAAAGGATAATAGCAGACCGATTTCCCCTTTATTCTTTCATTATTGGATTTTTTACATCGCTTTTTTTCTCTCTCGGCTGCAGCGAGGTCGTGGGACCCCTTCAGAATTTCACCCCGAACAAGGCGCCATTCATCATCTCCTTCGAGGACAACCTGGCGGAGGGTACGATGATCAAACCCGGCGACACGGCGATTCTTACCGTGGAGGCGAGCGACCCCGAAGGCGAAAAGCTCCACTTTGAATTCAGCTCCGCCGACGGCAGCTTCTCCGAGCAGGAAGACACGAAGTTCGGCAGCACCGTCACGTTCCACGCGGGGAGCCACATCATCCCCTTGCAACCGGTGAGCGTGAAGGTGACGGTCAGGGACGACCGGAAGGGAAAGGCCTCGCAGGAGATCGTCCTGGGGGACACGGCCGGAGGGCCCGCGCTCACCTCCATAGGCGAGGTTCCCGTATATATCAAGTCAGACGAACAGGTGGAGTTCACCTTCACCGCGAACACGAGCGGGCTTTACCAGGTGCAGGCCCTTGACGACCCCAATCCGCTGGCGAATCCGGACTACAGCGATCTGCTGGCAAACTACTACTATGCCGCGGAGAGCGAGGTGACGGTGACTATTGACGGGCCCGATTGGCCCCCGGAAGCCCTCAAGGGGGATGCACAAATTTCCTCGACCGCTCCCGACAGGGTCTGGGTGCTTTTAAAGGATTCCCTGGGGAGCGTGGGAAGGGTCTCGTTTCCCCTCACGTTCGATCGCGACCCGCCGGTCTCCACGGTGGACCACGCCGACGGCTACGGGGCGACGTCCCCCTTCCAGGTGGTCATCACGGCGAGTGACGCGGTATCGGACGTATCCAGGATCAGCTACACGCTGGACAGGACCAGTCCACCGTTCTCCGGCAACGAAACGGTCGTGATGGGAAACACCGCTACGGTGACCATCGGCAGCAATGGGTACAACACCTATGTCCTGAAATATCGTGCCATGGATAATGTGGGATGGGAGGAGGATGTGAAGACCGCTACATACAAATATGTGAGCGGGGACGTCCAGGCGCCGGTATCCACCGTGAATCCTACCAGCCCCCACATATCCAAGAGCTCGTTCACGGTTACCATAAGCGCCACGGACAATCTTGTGGGCGTTAAGAGTATCAGCTATACATTGGACGGCGGCGTTCTGCACGTGGTTAACGGAGACGAGACAACCGTAAACATAACTGATAACGGCCCCCACACACTGATATACTTTGCTACCGACAATGAAGGGAACGTCGAAACGCCGGCCAAGACCGCCAACTACACCGTCGATGGCATTGATCCCTCCTCAACCGTGAATCCCTCCGATCTGCACAGGTCGACGACGCAGTTCACGGTCGACATAAGCGCGTCCGATGCGCATTCCGGCGTATCGCGGATCCGCTACACGCTGGACGGGAGCGATCCGGAAACCTCCCCAACCGCGGAGGTCCGGTATGAAAGTTCAATTCAGGTGACGATAGGCCCCGGCGAGAACGCCTATGAGCTTAAATACCAGGCCATCGACAACGCGGAGAACGTGGAAGACGTGCAGACCGCGCACTACACGATTGATCTCACCCCACCGGGCGAGGTCAATCTTTCGATCGCGAACGACGGCAGCGGGAACGTCACGCTGAATTGGACGCCTCCAGCGGACAGCGACCTGTACCAGGAGCTTGTTTCCTGGTCCCCCGGAGGACCGACTCAGGACCCGGTCGGGAAAGCGGTAACCAGTTATCCGATCACGGGTCTCACGACCGGTACGGAATACACCTTTACCGTGCAGACGCGGGACACCCTGGGAAACACCTCCACGGGTGTGACCGTGACTATTACGCTGCCCACGCAATCCATGACTGTGTATGCCGTCAGGGACGCGGCCGATCTTCTTACGGTGAGCCAGACTGCTTCACGGTGGAATGGTTATATTGCGCTTTCGGACAACATTGACCTTACCGGGCAGACATGGACGCCTATAGGCAAAATAGGTAACGATGTCTATTTGTTCACAGGCATTTTCGACGGAAACGGACATACGGTGACAGGCCTTGAAATGAGCGACGGTGACTATTCGGGGCTTATAGCCTATGCACGCGGAGCGACCATCAGGAATACCGATGTAACAACCGGTGTTACCGGCATCCAGAACGCGGGTTCATCTTCGGGAGTCCTGGTGGGGGTGGCAGATCAATCTACCACCATCTCCAATTGCCATGTAACAGGCGTTCTCGATGCAAGTACAAGCGCCACCGCGGTTGGAGGCTTTGCCGGAATGCTGATGGACTCGACTGTCACGGGATGCACGGCCGACGTGGTCGTGACAGGCGGGGTATCCTTCATAGGCGGGTTCGTGGGAAATGTGAGCGGGGGATCGATAACCGGCTGTATCGCTTTGGGGAGCGTAATTACGACCGGCGACTGTGTCGGTGGTGTCGTCGGATATGCCTCAGGGAATGCCAATTTTACCGGCTGCCGGTTTTCAGGCACGCTCCAGGGCGGCTATGGGCTCGGAGGCATCGTCGGCGTATGTCATTATATTACGGTAGACAAGTGCAGATCGACCGGGAGTGTTACGGGAAGCGGATACCAGGTGGGAGGCCTCGTGGGCGCCGCGGATAATACCACGATACAGAAGTGCTGGGCAACCGGGGACGTACAGGGCACCAATGATGTCGGCGGGCTCGTGGGCTGGATCTCAGCGCAAACTGGTGCCACACTAATAAGCGACTGCTATGCGCGAGGGAGCGTGACGCATCTGTATGATGAAAGCGGCCTGGGCGGACTACTGGGATACGGCATCTATCCGGCGCTGACGATCGAAAACTGCTATGCCACGGGTGTCGTATCGCAAACAGGGACCGACATCGGCGGTTTGTTAGGGTATATCGAGAGACCCGGCGGTCCGATGGTTACGAATTGCTTTTTTTACCAGCCGCCGGAAAACGCTCCTGCGGGAGGCACATACATCGTGAATTGGGAAGACATGCTGATCAAGGACACTTATACCGGCTGGGACTTCACGAGCACCTGGGACATAGACGTTACAAGAGCGATCAATGACGGATTCCCGTACTTGAAGGATAACCACCCGTAGGGGAACGCTCCGTAATGTACAAGTAGGAATGTGGTGTAAACCGGAAATACTACCAGAAGGGACGGCAGCGACACCGCGTCCACGCCGGAACAGAAAATGGAGTACCGATGAACATCCTGAACAGCAACGCAATCTTTCAATCAATCCTCATCCTCGCGGTAGCCTTCCTGCTGGTCGCGCTCGCCTTTTCCGGGCATGCCCTCGCCGAAATCATCTCCCTCCACGACGGGCAGGTGATCAACGGCGAGATCATCCAGCGCGGCGACGGGTACATCACCGTAAAGACCAAATACCAGACGCGAATGATTTATACAGGCGAGATAAAAAGCATCGAAAAGGAGCGAAGCGGCCTCGAGCGCGTGTACATCCTCACGAGAGACAACGCCGTGATACCGGGCTACCTGGTGGAGGAGGACGCCCTGCGCGTCGTGTACAGGGACGAGCCCAATTCCGCGGACAAGTCGATCTCCAAGCTGGACGTCCTCAAGATGTCGTCCGAGGAGATCCACGCCGTGGACCTGGAGTTCCGATTCATGCCGGGGGCATTCATTCCCCTGAATTCGGGCGGCGCCAAACTGGGTCCCGCGACCTCCTTCACGGGGAGCGTCGGCATGAACGCCATGTTCCTCCCCAGGATGCGGTTCCTGCTGGAGGCAGGGTATGCAAAAAGCGAGAACGACGAGCCCCGGCACGGGCGCTCCCTCACGGTAATCCCGGTCACGCTGAGCGCCGCGTACCGGTTCCCGCTGACCCGCAGGTTAGAGATCGCTCCGCGCCTGGGCCTGGGCTTCGCGATGCTGGATTACAAGACGGACGAGGGGGACGAACTGAGTACCATGTGCCTGTCTACCGTCGCCGGCTTCAACCTTTCGTTCGCGTTCGTGCCGCGGCGCTTCTACGTGGGCGTGTTCACGGACTACATGCTGCTGTACGATTTTTCGGCCCTGCTGCATACGGTGAACCTGGGAGTATACGCGGGGTTCCGGCTTTAAGGCGCCGGCTAACCTGCGCCGCGTTTCACGGGGCGATCACGCATGTTGGGCCTCTTGACGCGGCGCGGTCCGTTACAGGCGCCAAGGCGCTCCTTCCAGTAATCTCCGCGGCAAAAAATAACAGGGAAGCCCATGCTTCGGGCCGCCTCCTTCTCCCCTGGAAAGACAGGAACGGCCGGCCTGTCACTCAAGCGTCGCTTTCATCATCCTTGAAAGTTCAACCGAGGAGTAGGGCTTCCGGAGGCAGCCCTTCACCCCCAGGGAAAGCGCATTTTTTACTTCCGCATCTTCCATGAGGCCGGATGCCATGAGAACACGCACGTCCGGGTCGATCTCCTTCATGACCGCAAAGACCTCAAGCCCCGTCATCCCCGGCATGGAGAGGTCGAGGAGCACGCCGTCGATCGTATCGTGGTCCGCGCGAAATATTTTCATGCCCTCTTCTCCGCCCTCGGCGGTCACCGTCGTGTACCCGCACTGCTCCAGCATGCCCCGGGCAATGCGCAGTATTGCCTTCTCGTCGTCGATGATGAGGATTTTTCCCGTCCCCTGGACCGGGGAAGCATTGGCCTCCCTGTGCCGGTCGGGCGGGTCTCCCCGCAGCGACGGGAGGTAAAGGCTGAACGCAGACCCTTTCCCCGGTTCCGAATACACGTCGATGAAGCCCCCATGCTGCTTTACGATGCCGTACACCATGGCCAGGCCCAGCCCCAGGCCGTCCTGGCCCTTCTTCGTGGTAAAGAAAGGATCGAATATGTGGATCTTGACCGCCTCTTCCATGCCCACCCCGGTGTCGCTTACCCTGATCCTTACGTAGGACTCGCCGGGACGGGCGTCCGGGTGCCGCGCACAGACCACCTCGTCGCAGATAATTTCCCCCGGCTCGACCGTGAGGACCCCGCCCTGCCGCGCCCCCTCGGGGCGCATGACGGTCATCGCGTGAGAGGCGTTCACGCAGAGGTTCAGGAGCACCTGCTCAATCTGCACGGGGTCCGCCATGATGCGCAGCGGCCGCTCGCCTATCCGGAAATCCAGCTGCACCGACTTGGGAAAGCTGTTCCGGCTGAGCTTGAGCAGATGCCGCAGGGAGAGTGTGACATCGACCGGCTCGAGCATCAGCTCGCTTTTACGCGAAATGGTAAGCAGCTGCTTCGTGATTTCGGCGGCGCGCCGGGAGGATTCCATGGCCGTTTCAACGTATTTCAGCAGGGCTTCCGTCTGGGGCGCCTCGTCCTTTTTCAGGAGGAGATCGATGAGATCGAGGCTTCCCATGATGCCGCCCAGCATGTTGTTGAAATCATGCGCGATGCCGCCGGCCAGGGTGCCCACCGCTTCCATCTTCTGCGCCTGCAGGAGCTGGGACTGCATCCGCTCGCGGTCCTGCTCCGCCCGTTTTCGCTCGGTGATGTCGTGAGCCACGACTGTCGCGCCGACTGTCCGGTCGTCATGACGCAAAAAGTCCACATTCAGCTCGACCCACCTTATGCTTCCGTTCTTGTTCTTTATGCAGTACTCCGGATTTTCGGATACCTGTTCACCCCTGAAGATCTTCTCGAGGCGGGCCATGAAGTGGCGCGCACTTTCCTCCGTGAGGATATCGAGGGTGGCCATGGTGAGCAGATCCTGCTCGGAATAACCGGTATACTCGCAAATGATCGAATTGACGCTCTTGAACCGGCCGGTTACGAAATCGACCTCATAAATGCCTGCGGGAGCGTGGCTGTAGAGCTGCCTGTACTTGCGCTCGCTTTCCCTCAGCGCTTCCCCGGCCTTTATCCGCTCGGTGATATCCCTCACATAGGCCAGCGATGCGGGCCCGTCCGGCAGGTCCACGGTGGCCACGCTGATTTCGAAGTTGAAACTGGAGCCGTCCGCCCGTAGTCCCACGGACTCGTAATACGCGGGCGCCGGCTCCCCTCTGGCCCTCGCGTCTATGTAGGCGGCCATCTCGGCCCGCCTGTCCGGGACCACGTAGTCCAGGACGGTCCTGCCTGTTATCCCTTCCTGATCCCCTACGCCAAAGAGACGGTAGAGGGCGGGGTTGCCGTATACGAAGGCCCCGTGCCTCGAGAGAAGAATAGGCTCCGGGGAGGATTCGATCAGGTACCGGAAGCGCTCCTCGCTTTTTTTAAGCTCCCCGGTCGCGTTGATGCGGTCCGTCATG
Organism: uncultured Spirochaetota bacterium; assembly: GCA_937864375.1. Lineage (GTDB taxonomy): Bacteria > Spirochaetota > UBA4802 > UBA4802 > UBA5368 > FW300-bin19. The sequence continues at coordinate 7,984 of CALMJO010000518.1, read as the reverse complement.
TCCCTCGCGGCAGCCAAGATCGTGTTTCCTATCGGGTGAGAACGCCATTCGATCCACCGGTAGGCGCCGTTTTTGCACCGATAGCGGTTGGTAAAACTGTAGATTTCCTTCTGGGCGCCCAGGGTCGCGAGGGCCTGGAGGGTTGCGCCAACGTCGTCGGGATGGACGAAATCCATGAAGCGACGCCCCTCCAGCTCCTCGAGAGTATACCCCAGTACCCGCTCCCATTCATGGTTGAGCCTGTGGAAGTACCCGTCCGTGTCCGCGATGCAGAAGAGGTCCAGCGCGTAGGTGAAATAGTTGTCAAGCTCACGGGTTTTTTCCTCGAGCTCCCTGCTGCTCTGGATAAGCGCTTCATGGCCCGCCTCGAGCTCTTCCATTGCGGCCTGCAGCTCCTCGTTGCTTGCCTCGAGCTCCTCGTTCTTCCGGTTGAGCGCGTCATTTTTCCGCGCGATGTCCTCCTTTGAAGCGAGCAGGGCGACGTTGAGCTCGCGGATCCGGTCCACCAGTCCCAGCGAAACGAGGAGGACCAGTCCCAGGAAACCTGCCTCGGTGCTCCACTCCGTGACGGGAGACGACGGGAGCCTCCCGAGGGCCGTGAGCGCCCCGATGATGGCGAACACACCCACGCATACCATCCCGGAGAGGAAGTAGCGGGCGAAGCGGTTCCCCCTTGAGAAATAGTACAGTATCACGCCGATGGTGAACAGGGAGAAGGACACGATGACATTATAACTGATGGGCAGCATTTCATGAATTGGAAGGATTACCGAAAGCGCCGCGCCCACGGGAAACAGAACCAGGCCAAAGAGCGCCAGTATCCGGTCGACGATCCGGCTGGTGGCGCGCGTATCCATGATGGAGGAGACGAACAGGGCGCATGAGGCCCCCATGAGGTTCAGGAAGACCGGGGAGCATGTATTGGCCCACCAGGGCCACCCGGGCCACAGGAACTGGAAGGCATAACCCCGGTGCGCGAGCTGAAACAGCATCATGAGCAGGGCGAAGAGGGAGAAATACAGGTAGAACCTGCTGCGCGTTAGAATGAAGATGAAAAGGTTGAACAGGGCGGCGAGCAGCAGCATGCCGTACAGCAGCCATATGAGCGGGACCTGGGTGTTCCTTCGCTCGACAAGCGAATCTTCCGCAAGGACGGCCGCCTTGAAGCGAAGCGAACCGGCGCTCTGGATTTTCAGGTAATAGCTTGTCGTGCCCGGCGGGAGACCCAGGCGGAACAGGAAATTCGCGTCCATGATCTCGCGGGACGGGAAAGGCAGGCAGTCACCCGTCTGGCTCGGGACATAGCCCCCGCGGCCATCCGGTTTGAAGAGCGTAACCCGGTCCAGGGTCGGAAAATCGATCTCCAGCAGCCTGGGCACAGCCTCGGTTCCCGGATTCACCAGGACAATCCTGAACCAGAATGCCGAGTCGGAGTACCCGAAGTTGACGTGCTTCTCCGGCATGGGATTCCAGGAGGCGACCGGTGCTTTCACGTCATCGATTGTAAGCGCATTGCCGGCATCCTCGATGTAACTCATCCGCGACGTGACATCGATGTAACCCGTTGATTCCTGGACGAACACCTGTTGAGAAATCGCCGCAGCGGGGCTCAGGCATGTAAGTACCGCGGTCGTGACCGAGGCAAGGATCATGAGAAGGCGCAGGCGCCCCTTCCGACGAATGCTCCTCGTCCCGGCCATTTCCCGGCTTTGATGGTGTCTCTCTATTGCCATACGACATTCCGCCAAACCGCTTCGCGAGGCGCCGGTCGACGAGGCTTCTCTGTACTGTTTCCGCAGCGTTCCCGCCCTGTGCCGGCCGAATGGCGCCCTGCTCCTATTAAACACCTGATAATAAAAAAATCAAATATTTAACCGGTTTACACATGGTGATTCCCGATTGGACATGAAAAAAATGCTTGACAATTTGGAATGATTACAGAATTGTAATTAATATAAAGGTTATCAACTTGAACCGGACCATTGATTATTACACCGAGCTTGCACAGAGGGGGCTTCAGCCGTCCGTTCAGCGGGTCAGGATACTCGAGTTCCTGCATGCCAACAGGATTCATCCCACCGCCGAACAGATATGGCTTCGCCTGAGCCCCGGGATGCCCACCCTCTCGCGCACCACCGTGTACAATACCCTCAAGCTCTTCGCGGAGGCGGGGATCGTACAAACGCTGGTGATCGAGGAGAAGGAGATGCGCTTCGACATCGACACGTCTCATCACGGGCATTTCAGCTGCGACAGGTGCGGCACGGTCTTCGATTTCACGGCCAGTGCATTGAGCGGGGCCGTTCCGTCCGAGCTGGACGGGTTCGAAATCAGGGAGCGGCACCTGTATTACAAGGGCCTGTGCAGGGAATGCCGGACCAAGGAAAGGCGCAAAGGATAGCCTCCAGGCAGGAATTATACTATCTGCGCAAAATCAACGACAAGGAGTTTGACCATGAAAAAGTTCGTATGTTCAGTGTGCGGCTATGTCCATACCGGGGACCAGGCGCCCGACGCCTGCCCGCAGTGCAAGGCTCCCAGGGATAAATTCCGCGAGCAGGGCGCTGGCGGCAGCCTCAAGTGGGCCGATGAGCACGTCATAGGCGTTGCGAAGGGCGTGGACGCCGAGATCCTCGAAGGCCTGCGCATGAACTTCACCGGGGAATGCACCGAGGTGGGAATGTACCTCGCGATGAGCCGCCAGGCCGACCGCGAAGGCTATCCCGAAATCGCCGAAGCCTACAAGCGCATCGCGTTCGAGGAGGCGGAGCACGCAGCGCGTTTCGCGGAGCTCCTGGGCGAGGTGGTCGCCGCCGACACGAAAGCGAACCTCAGGGCCCGCGTCCAGGCCGAGTACGGGGCGTGCGAGGGCAAGAAGGGAATCGCGACGAAAGCAAAGCAGCTCAACTACGACGCGATCCATGACACGGTCCACGAGATGTGCAAGGACGAGGCCCGCCACGGCGCTGCGTTCGCCGGGCTCCTGAAGCGCTACTTTAACGAATAAATAACGGCAATAAAATTCTTAAACGAAAAGGCCCCTGCCACGGGGCCTTTCTGTTTATCGTCAGTCTTCGCTCCAGAGGGGGAGGCCCGTCGTTTCGTCGAATCCACGGGCGAGGGGATCGCCCGTTAGCTCGGTGATGACGAGCTCGCAGGCGAAGATGCGGCACCCCGCGACGAGGTGCCCGCCAAAGGCCTTTCCCGCATCATCGGCCAGCGTCACGTGGGCGTGGACCGCCGGCGCGCCGTCCCTTACGGATACGTTCCCGATGAGCGCGAGGATCTCGCAGTGCCCTGGAAAATCAAGCTCCTGGTATTTCTTCGCGTCCTGTTCGTAGTAGCCCACCCTGGCCTGCGTGAGCGCGCCAATGGCGCTGATGCGGGCCATGCGTATGTCCCGCGCGCGGCACTGCGCGGTAATGGCTTCCAGCAGATCGGCGCCGTGCGGCAGGCGTCCCACGAATTCGCGACCGGTTTTGAATTCATGCATAGCATCACCTCTTTCTCCGGAGTTTCTCAGAATGGCAGCACGGATACTCTCCCTACTCACAATTGAATAGCTTACTACAGGCATGACTGCATTCGACTGTTCAATGAATCGCTTTTATTTGAGCCACAGGAAATTTGAAAGCGATATAGGAATGATTCGCGGGTCATTAATGCGCACTCCTTCCTCAAGTGTGACCAGGATTCCAAGAGGAGCATTGTACACGCTTTTTTCGAGAAATGCACGTAATCCCCGTGTATCATCGTGCGGGTCTATTCGTTTTCGATATTTAACTTCCACTGGTATTCTACGGGTCCCCACTGTGATTACAAAATCTACTTCCGGTTCCGCGCTCTTCTCCGGGAAGTGAGCCACTTCGAGATTAGGTATTGAGGCAAGGAAAAATCCAAGAATGCTCTCCGCAATACGCCCCGCTATATCGGTCAGGTGAGGATTTCTTGCCAGTCCTTCAGGATGAAGCGGTATGATTTCTTGAAGCCATGCAGCCCGAAGCGCATGATCGCACAAACAAATCTTGGGTGGTGATTTTCTCCGTTTAAGACGGAGTTCCAAAGGCTGGATCAGACGCACCAACATAGTCCCGTCCAGAAAACGCAGGTAGTTCAGAATCCTATTCCACCCTATGTTTCCAGACAGCGCCTGATGAATCTCCGGAACAAGGACCGCCTGGCTCGGGGTTTGACCCGCATATCTACAGCACAATCTAAAGACCTCTTCAAGCAGCTTTTCGTCACGTTTCTGACCTCGCGGTCCCATACGCAAATCGTGCTGTATCGCCCGTTTGATCACAGTTTCATTGAGGTGGTCGGCTATTTCGGAGAAAGGTCTATCTTCTTCTCCGTGCGCTATCGGGTAGGCGCCTCGTTCGGAGAAGGCACGAAACGCCTCGATGCGTGCCGGGTGTGAATCAACACCAGCCTGCAAAGCGCCTTCCCAGAAAGATCGATCTGTAAGTCGTTCGATTCCATTCCCGGGCCAATAGGGAATCGTTTGGGTGGAGTGCTTTAGATCATGTATCTCTCTCAACAGCAGTGGACCAAGGTCCACCGTGGTAATCCTGCCAGCAAGGCTATCTCTTCCCGCTTCGATGCGAAGAGATGAACTGCCGGTAATAATTACCCGGACATCATGATTATCCACCAGATTCTTGATCTGAGGACCCCAAGACTCGAGGTTTTGCACCTCATCCAGAAACAAATAGGAGCCCGTACCGGCCGATGACGCCTCGTTGAATGTTTGACCGAGAATTTCATGCTCATACCAGCGCGCGATGTCGAGTACCGGTTCCCGGCGATCAAGAACGGTGGGCAGTTCATCGAATGGCACATAGAGGATGCGCTCGGAACGAGTCCCCTGTTTCATGAATTCTTCTATGAGCTGTCTTAGAAGAACAGTTTTGCCGACTCGACGCGGCCCTCTCAGGACGACCGCTTTGGTAATCCCTCCCGTCATGAGCTTGAAGAGCCGGGAGAATATCCACCGCCTGTAAGGTGGAAGTCCTACGCCCGGTTTGCCCGTCCACCATGGATTAATAGATCTAATATTCTCAGAAAGCTCAAGCGGAAGCTCCCCAAAAAGATGCTTTTCATAACGTGATTCAGTTCTTTTCATTCTGGCTGTTGTTTCGTCCGCAACCTTGTCCAGATCGCTTCTTGAAATACCACGGAACTCAGTTCGAACGCAAGTCATTAATTGACATTTGGCTTTCAGAAAAGCGGAAAAGACGGATTAAAAAGGATTATCCGTAATGTCATTTCACTACACGAAATATTTCATCGCGTTTCTGAAAATCACGAGCCCCTCGCCCTCCTCCGGGATTTCCTTTCCCTCGCGGCGGAGCTTTTCCCTCAACAGTGTCCAGTCCTCGCGGTTGGTGAATGCGATGTTGCGCTCGGGATGAGGCATCATGCCCATGCGCCTGCCGGTGGGGTCGCACACCGCGGCGATGTCGGCGAGGGATCCGTTGGGATTGAAGGGAAACTCGCCCTTCGCCGCGGAGCCGTCGGGCATGGTGTAGCGCATGGCGACGAGCCTGCCGCGCTCTATCTCCGCGAGGGTCGAGGGCGCGGCGTAGAAGTTTCCCTCGCCGTGGGCGACGGGGATGTGAAGCCTCTCAATGCCCCTGGTGAAAACGCAGGGCGAGTCCTTTTCAATGGCGAGGTCCACCCAGCGGCACTCATAGCGCGAGGTGGCGTTGTACTCCAGCGCGACCTCGACCTTCTTCATGGCGCCGGAGAGCGACGGCACGAGCCCCAGCGCGACCATCACCTGGAATCCGTTGCAGATCCCGAGCATCAGGGTGTCGCGCGCCGCGAAGGCGGCGAACTCCTCTGAGAGGTTGCTCCGTATCCTGCTCGCGAGCGCCTTGCCGCTGCCGGTGTCGTCCCCGTAGGAGAAGCCGCCGGGAAAGGCGACCGCCTGGAAGTCCGCCAGCATCGCCGGTTTTTCGATTATGTCGTTTATGTGGACGATGCGCGCCGCGGCCCCCGAACGCTCGAAGGAATACCGCACCTCCTCGTCGCAGTTGATGCCGTAGCCGGTGAGCACGAGAACCTGTGGTCTGGCCATGCCGTTTTGTCCTTAAAAGTTCTTGAAGCGTCCCCTGTAGGAAAAGAGGCACTCGTCGATCGTTATGCGGAATTGTCCTGCGTTTCCGGGAAGGGCGATCTCCAGGGCCTGCCCGTCGGCCACCTCCCCTATGCGCGCGCATGCGAGCCCGGCGAAGACACCCTCGAACTCGCGCGCCCTGCCGGGTGCGACCGTGACAAGCATGCGGCCCTGGGACTCCGCGTAGAGAAGCTCTCCGGCCCGCAGGCCCGCATCCGCGGGAACCATGGACAGGTCCACGCGCGCGCCCAGCAGTCCCGCCATGGCCGACTTCGCGAGGGCGACGCCAAGCCCCCCGCGCTCGAGCGAGGTTCCCGATGCGACCAGCCCCGCGCGAAGCGCCTTCGTGTAGGCGCGGTAGAGCGCCGCGGAGCCCCGTGCATCCACCGTCGGCACCCCGCTGCCGTAGTTTTTGCCTTCACGTTCGCCCGCGTACGCGGCGTACTCGCTCCCGGCCGTCTCGTCGCGCGTCATTCCAAGCAGGTAGAGGGCGTCCCCCGCGAGCTTGAAGTCGATGGTCTGGCATTCGCGTACGTCCTCCACCACGCCAAAGGAGGAGACGAGAAGCGTGGGCGGGACCGAAATTTTTACCGGCTCGAACTTTTCGTCGTAGCCCTTGAAGTCGTTGTACATGCTGTCCTTGCCGGAGATGAAGGGAGTGCCGTAGGCGACCGCGTAGTCGTAGCACGCGCGCGCGGCCTCCTTGAGCTGGGCGAGCCTTTCCGGATTGTCCGAGTCGCACCAGCAGAAGTTGTCCAGGAGCGCCAGGCGCTCGAGCGTGCCGCCGGCGGCGATCGCGTTCCTGATCGCGGTGTCGATTGAGCACGCGGCCATGCGGTACGGGTCCAGCTCGCTCATGGAGGGGTAGAGCCCCTGCGAGAGCACCACGCCCTTCATGGAGGTGAGCACGGGCCGTATGACGGTGGCGCTCCCGTTCACCCTGCCCTTGCCCTGCAGGGGCTTTATGACGGAGCCCGCCTGCACCTCGTGGTCGTACTGCGTGGAGATGAACTCGAAGCTCGCGGTGTTGGGCCGCCCGATCATGTCCAGGAAGAGCTTCCGGTAATCGCCCGGAGCGGGAACGGGCCCGTCGTTTTCCGGGCGCGGGGGAGCCTGGGTGCGCAGGTTCTTTTTGGGAAGCCCGTTGTGCAGGAAATCCATGTCCAGGTCGAAGACTGTTTTGCCGTTATGCGTCACCAGTCCGCGGGGGCCGCCGGTGAACTCGCCTATCACCGTGGCCTCGACGCCCCGCTTTTCCATGAGCGCGACGAAGGCGCCGCATTTCTCCGGGGGAACGGAGAGCGTCATGCGCTCCTGGGACTCGCTCACCCAGGTCTGCCAGGGCGCGAGCCCCGGGTACTTGAGCGGCACCTTCTCCAGCTCCACGCGGAATCCCCCGGCCTCCTTCGCCATCTCGGCGACCGAGCAGGAGAGGCCGCCCGCGCCGTTGTCGGTGATGGAGTTGTAGAGGCCCAGGTCGCGCGCCTCCTTCACGATCGCGTCGGAGAGCTTCTTCTGCGTGATGGGGTCCCCGATCTGCACCGCGGTCGCGGGGCTCCCGGAGGAAAGCGCCTCGGACGAGAAGGTGGCGCCGTGAATGCCGTCGCGCCCCACGCGCCCCCCCACCATGACGATGCGGTCTCCCGGCATCGCCTTCTTCACGGTGGATTCCTTCCCGTTCACCTTTTTTGGAATGAGGCCTATGGTCCCCACGAAGACCAGCGGCTTTCCCTTGTAGCGCCGGTCGAAATACACGAAGCCCTGCGGCGTGGGGATGCCCGAGCAGTTGCCTCCCACGTTCACGCCGTGGATGACGCCCTCCATGATGCGCCGCGGCGGGAGGAGCCTGGAGTCGGGATTTTTCTC
>CALMJO010000517.1 GCA_937864375.1 uncultured Spirochaetota bacterium | reverse complement strand
TTTTTTTATAACCTGCTCACGCGGCTGAACCCCTCTCCATCCATCGGGACGATTTATTTTTACCGCTTTATCGATCTTGATTGCCAACCCAAGTCTAGGATCACCATATTCGCTCTTCTCTTCTGCGACCCCTTTCCCCGGTTTTCGGGCTTTCATTGTAAGGTTATTGTATAGTGCACGAAGTGCCGGGCTCTTCTTGAGCGGTTCCGGGGTATCGTCAGCATGACCTGCCTGTACGGCCTTGGCAATCTCGGCGATCCGCTTAAGATATTCCTCGTACTCGATGGCCTTCGCCTTGCGTGACGCGATGATCTCGTTGAGCAGCGCGGACATCTTCTCAAAATATGCCGGATCGTTAAGTTGCTCCTTGATGATCTTTTTCCGCACGTTATTCTCGATCGTCTCCGCGATGGCATTCCTGTTTCCCGTTAATCCTCCGAGGTGAGAATTTATGGTATTAGCGATGCCGGTCTGCACGATCAGCTCGAGAAGGCTAAGGTTGTCGAAAGGCGAAATCTTCCTCGGCTCTTCGGCCTCTATGTAGGTGTCGATAAGATGGCGCATATCGGCCTCATATGCCTTGAGGTCGATGCTCTCTCCGCTGGCCTTGCGTATGATCTCCCGCAGATTAAGGTAATAATCAATGTCCTTTTTAATGCGGACGATATCCTTTTGATCGTATCCCGCACTATCAAGCTCGTCGGCAATTGCCGCATAAGCGCGTACAAGGGCGACGCATCCCTTATACAGGGCTTCGCGCTGCGGTTCATGTTTTTTCAGATCCTCTGGTATCTCCGTGTTTCCGCAAAAGTAGTGGATGTGTTCCAGCTCTTCCCCGGGAGGCTCAACTGGTTCGTATAAAAGCGCCAGTGTTTCAAGGGCGCTATCGAGCCGCTCCCTGCCTTTCCTGAGACGGTCCTGGATCATGACCTCCGGCTCGACACCGCCGGAACTGTGATCAAGCTCGGAGGTGTAAACGGAAATGGCGTCTTCGACTTTGCTGAACAGGTCCTTGTAGTCCACGATATAGCCAAACTCCTTGTCCTCCCCGTCCAGGCGGTTTACCCGGCAGATCGCCTGGAAGAGTCCATGGTCCTGCATTGATTTATCAATATACAGATAGGTGCAGGGCGGCGCATCGAAGCCTGTCAGGAGCTTGTCGACTACGACGAGAAGCTTCATGTTCGCAGGCTGGTTAATGAAGAGGTCCTTTGCCCAGTCCTCATAGACTTCGGTTTTCGTCTTTCCGCCCTTTGGAACTACATCTTTCAGAAGCTCGGTATATATGCCGTAGATAAATTCCTTGTCCGTTTCGGTATTCGCCCCGGTGTCTTCCTTCGTGATGTCATGGGCGCTGGGATTGTATGACGTCACGATGGCGCACTTGCCTCCGAACGGCGTCTTCTGGAACATGCTGAAATACTTGCAGGCCTCATAGATGCTCGATGCCACCAGGAGGGCATTGCCGCGGTCGTTGTTCAGTCTGGGCTTAACGCTGAAGTCGAAGACGATATCGCTCACCACGCGCTCCATGCGGGATTTCGAACTGAGCACGATCTGCATAGTCCCCCACTTCTTTTTCAGCTCCTCCTTCTGCCAGTCGTTGAGCCCTTTGGTCTTCGCCTCGAACCAGGCGTCGATCTTGTCCTTTGAACCCAGCTTCTGGTCGATGTCCCGCGCCTCGTAAAGGAGGTTGAGGACCACGCCGTCCTCCACTCCCTCGCTGAACTTGTAGGTGTGGATGTAGCCGCCAAACACCTCCAGGCTGGTCGCCCGGTCCTTCTTGAGAAGGGGCGTCCCTGTGAAGCCAATGAAGACTGCGTTGGGCATGATCGCCTTCATGGCGCGATGAAGCTTCCCGCTCTGGGTACGATGGCACTCGTCCACGAAGACGAACACTTCTCCCACTGTCTTGCTCGGCTGCGACTCCAGATCCTTTATGAAGGCCTCGAAGTCATCAACGTCTTTCTTGCCAAACTTATGGATCAGGGAGCACATCAGGCGCGGGCTGGCCTGCGCCAGCTGGCTCATGAGGTCGCGGCCGCTCGATGAGCGCTTTATTTCCTCGCCCGCATCCTTGAATACGCCCTCTATCTGCTTGTCCAGCTCGTCACGGTCGGTGATAATGGCCACTCGCGCGTTGTGATTGTTTTCGAGTATCCATTTCGCCAGGAGGACCATCACGATGCTCTTGCCGCTGCCCTGTGTGTGCCAGATGATGCCGCTTTTACGCTCCCGCACATGCCGCTGGGCCTCCTTGATCCCAAAGTACTGGTGCACGCGCGGCAGCTTCTTGATGCCCCCGTCGAAGAGCACGAAGTCGTGTATGAGCTCGATGATGCGGTCCTTCGCGCACATCTTGATCAGGTATTTGTCGAGCTTATAGAGGCTGTCATCCTCCGCATCCTCTTTCCAGGTGAGGAAATACTTCTCCGGTGTGCCTATGGAACCATAGCGAAGCCCCTCCGAGTCGTTGCCGGCAAAGACGAACTGTATAGTGCTGTAGAACCACTCATTGAAGTCCGGCTGATGGTTGGAGATGCTTTGGCGGATGCCTTCTCCTATGGAGACGCTGCTGCGCTTGAGCTCAAGGACGGCAATAGCGATGCCATTCACATACAGTACAATGTCGGGACGCCTTTCTTGGTTCCCTCTTAGGGTCACCTCCTCGGCAATGGCGAAGTCGTTTTTCTCCGGCTTCTCCCAATTTATTAGATGCACTGTTTCAGTAACCTTGCCTGCCTCAACCTTAACCGGCACACCGTAGCGCAGGAGGGTATAAACAGCCTTGTTGTTGCCGTAGAGGCCTCTCCCGTGGTTGTCCGCTTCTGTGTGTAGCACATGGAGCGCCCTGCTGATTTGATCTTTTAAATAGCCGTTTTTCTTAAGCCATGAAGTCAGCAGTTCTTCCTCGATATTGCTGTTTGTATCCCGGTATTCCCAATTTCCTTCAAAGCTGTAATCAAGCTCGTCCTGAAAGAGGGCGACGACGCGTTCCTGGGTAATGCGTTCCGGTTTGCTGATGTTAGACATCAGTGCCTCTGTGAAAGTCGGTATTCAAGTAGCTTTCGAGCAAATCAATCATTTCCCGTTCATGCGAAAAGGCTATATCATCATTCCATATTTCATTTTTATAAACTAATTCCATTTTCAGAGAATCAAGTTCTTTGATGTTTTTATTCAAGAAACGTCTACGTTTTTCATTGAAGGGTTTGTTTCCATATTCCGAATTGATACTTCGAGAAATCAATGCCAAGTTGCCAAACCTGTTCAGCATGTAACTAACTGTGTTAGTGTCCGTCTTCTGTGGAAGCTGCGGTGAAATGTGTTCTACGGAATTCTTCGCGGTAAGCCTGAAAGAATACCATCGCAAATCACCCATTTCCTTTCGTTTCATATCCCAAAGTACAAACTCCAACTTGTAGAACCAGTAGTGGGCGAATTCAATCCCAGAATCGCTGCCGAGTATCGAGCAATCAAGCTGGCATTCTCGCCAGGGGGTTTCCATGAACTTCCTCGTGCGTATAATCAGGTCTTCGCTTTCAGTGCTGCTAAACAAGTGATTGTCTAAGTGGCGAAGGAAAGTGAAGTATGTATCCTGTGCTCCAGGACTAGAGTGCATGTATGCCAGAAGAGGAGTCAGCCAGTAATGTGTCGTGATTTGCTGAGAGTGATACAGCATGCTCTGCAGAAGGGCGAAACCACCAGGAGTTTCGAGTCTTTCACGGTACAAATTGACGTATTCGCTCTGATACCTCCTGGTGCGTTTCACCCGCAATTTGTTGATTAAATGAACTTCTTCTTCTCCGGTGTTTACCCACTTGATAATGTGTTTGTCGAACAGATATCGTATTTCCCACAGAAGCCCAATAAAAGAGGTTACATCCTTTTCCGTGATATCCATGTTCAGGAAGTGATTCTCAAAGAGATAAAGCAACTCGCGATCCAGGATCTTCGGAAGATCCGGCAATGCATCCCTTTCAAGACCGGCACTCTTGGGCTTGCACAGCCATATCCGCAGGACGTGCTGGAGCAGCATGGGAAACGTAATTATGCTGCGTACTTCATCTGCTTCATAGTCTTCCGCGTCCCCTTCATCCTCGCCGGGCTTGATGCCACTGAAGTCCTCCGAGAGTATGGATTCAAGCGACATTTCTGTTTCGCCGCCGGCACCTGATTGGCATTTCGCCAACTCCTGAAGCACTTCATTAACATTTGCCAGCCTCTCATTGTCGCCGGCGCTGCCTGTATCATCAAACAGCTGAGCTATCTTGAACTTCTTGACGATTCCCTTGAGGTTCTTCTCCACGAATCCGCCCATATATGAACACGCGTCCCACAGATGGGAATAGAGCTCGCGTTTTCCGCTATCATTGATATAATGCAACAGCCTTGCCTTAAGTATCTCATGGTGCTGCAATTGCACACCCCGATTGTTTATCACCTCGAAGAGTTTATTCAGATCCATATTCGAAGGGACGTGGGTGAACACCATCTTGACATTCTCGTAGATGAATGTGGTGAACTTTTTCATATCTATTTCGCGTACATCTTCATTGGGAAATCCACTGATCCTTGCAAACGCGTCTATGATCTGCGCGTTCTCAATGGTTGTAGACTCTCCTTTGATCCGCTTATGAAAGTACTCATCCACTTTCTCGCGAATGGGAAAGCTGATGCGAGGCCTGCACTCATTGCCATGAAGAAACGGCTGTAGTGCGTTCCCCCATTCAAACCCCATCATCCACAGCGTTGTAAACCTTTGCTGTCCATCTATTAGATCAAAGCAAATACTGCCGTCTTCTCTCTTCTTCTCGACGACCAGTGCCCCTCCGAGGTAGTAGATATCCTTGTTTTCGCGAAATGCGGTAAGAAGGTCCGCGAGTAACGTCTTGACCTCGTCGTCGCCCCAGACATACAAACGCTGGTATATGGGTACTTGAAAGTAGTAGTTCGATTCTACTATCTCTTTCAAAGTCATCAGTTTGGAATGGATGCTCATGACAGCTTCTCCTCAATCCATTTCCTTTTATTCCTAATACTCTCAGTTTTGCCGTAATAGTTCATGACCTTCTTCATGTAAACACCCTGGACGCCTACTCCAGGTTCGACAGGTTTACGGGTTTCATCGCGGTACACTGAGTCTGCCCATGAATCCGCTTTCAGGAACTCAATGACCTCTTCGGTCGTAAATGCTCCCGCAATTACATCCAGGAAATTCCTGGAAGAGTCCCTTAGGTAAATCATTGGGGCCTGCCTGAATATGTATTGTTTATACAGTCGAATGGCCCCAAGGACATGGTCCAGCCATAATGCGAAACTTAAAAGGTGTCGGGTGCTGAACTGGTCAACATACATCAGAATTGCCAGCAGATACAACTCGCGAAGGTAGTGCGAGAGGCTCGATATCACCTGATCGTAGAAAGACTTGAAATCCCGGATATTAGGATCCTCAGTTTCTTCGTTTATGATCTTTTGCAGCAATGTAGCATATTGAGCTGTGTACAGGAAGAAGCCCACGCCCTTGCTTATCGGCTGCCGTATGGTGAACAGCTCCCCTCGATGCTGCTTATCTGGAGTAGGCTGCTTTATCAAACTCAAATTGGAATCTGGATTCACTACAAGGCTTGCGGCGTGAATATTGCGGTGTGTCGGATAGAGCGGAACGGTATTGTCTGCAGGGGCCAGAATGGGTCTTTCCTGGAACTCATGCATAATTGAACCATATGTTTCTTGGGCCAGATTTTTCTGTCCCGTCCAGCATCGTGCCCTCCACAGGAAGCGGTTAAACAATGCAGGAGCGAAATCGACTCTATTGCCAATGATCTGCTTATAATGCTGCATACTTTCCCACATGGTGGCGCACTTTGTTTGAAGGGCTACATCACTGCTTCCCCGGATTGCCCGCAGGTGATATGCCTTTAGTAGGTCTGTTGCGTCAAGAGGTACGCCACGATGGTTCTGGGTATCGAAAAAGGTGAACGCGAGGTCTTCAGAGTCAACCGTGATGACCGTAAAGCATATACGTTCAAACAACCTGTTCCTCTTGAACTTGTGTTTGGCATCGTCAATAAATGCCTGTGCAGCCTTTATATTTCCAGCAGACTCAAGTGAACGGTAGATGAAATCCTGTCTTTCCGGTATTCCTCCAATCAACGCCGCCTGTAATACAAGTAGTGAAGTAAGCCGCTGCTGGCCGTCTATAACGAACCGTTTTCCCTTCTCCCTGTTCTTGTGAAGGAGCAGTGTGCCCATATAGTAATCTGGAGAGTCTGCGGACAGCCCGGTAAATTCAGCCAGGTCCTCGATCATCTGCTCGATTTTATCCTTCCCCCACACGAAGGGACGCTGGTACGTGTCGAGCGCAAGGGGAAAAAGGGAAATGTCGAACAACTCGGGATAAGATACTACATCAACCTGAACATCATCGCCACTACATGGATGCGTTCTTCTGTGCTTCTTTGCATTTCTATTGATCTTATTTCTTGTAGAATGCCTGCTATAGCTTATCTTCTTGAGTGTCTGGTATGATACGGTGCATGTACTCTCTTTTTCTGCTGCCACTTGGTTAACGTCAGTACTTTCGGATCTGTCTGGAATCACAATCTTCCGTCCTAGCAGTGTTTCGATTTCAACGGCATGCTGTGTCAGGTTTGAGGTGGTTCCAATCGAACTGGCTGAGCTGCGCAAGGATTGAGACATGGCTGTGCGGTTTATGTTTGCATCCAGCCACTGTACAGGTCTGCGATGAGGGAGGATTTCACCCGGCCGGTAATAATAATCACCGGTAATCTCACCGACCAGATATTTACCTGTCCCATCCGGGCAGAGTACCATGTCCCCGCTTGCCAGATGCTTAACAATGGTCCATAACATTCCGCATGCCAGGCCAGCAGCGACAGTACTTTTACCTGGGTTAGCGGCAAGGAACTTAGGGATGAATGCGTTATTGAAAATATGCCAATCATCAGGCAGCTTGCCAGTCAGGTCTTCATTGATATTAAAATCGGCACCAATGAAATTGCCGGCAAAGCATTCTTGCGCATGCCTGCTTCCTCGACCGAGCATTAGACGAAGATAGGTCTTCATACCAGCCTTTTCCTCCCCGTCAGCAGCTCCTGCATCATTCCCTGCTTCACCAGCCGCGCCTTGGCGAGCTTCTCCTCCAGCGCGGCGATCTCCGCGTCCATGTCGCTCAGGACGGATGCGATAGCGCTCTGTTCGTTAATACTTGGGAGCGGATGAATAATATCCTCAATATCTCCATGTGATAGATGTTTTACAGTAGTGCTTGAAGTAACGGTTTCAATTTCCTGTAACGGCTTGATGAGATAATAGTAAGCAAACAAACGATCAAGCCCCGGTAAGGTTAAAATCCTCCCCACTCGCTGATTCAACAATGCCATTCCCTTTCCCCACAGACAGGGAATGAATTCCCCATCCATACCCACTAAAACATCGCCATTGTTCACTACATACTCATTATTATAGCTGCCAGAATAATAAAACACTTGATCATCACTTTTTAGATCGCGATTCTTAACCAGTCTTACACCTTGATCTTCTTCGTTAAAATACAAAGAACTGAATGGGAAACCTACTTGGAATTTTAGATACGCCCCCAGCCGCTTCTCCTCCCACTCCCCACTAAACCCCGGCAGCCGCCTCTTCCCGGTAAGCAGCTCCTGCATGGCGCCCTGCTTGACGAGGCGCTTCTTGGCGATGAGCTGTTCCAGTGATTCGATGAGGGCATCCGCATCGCTCAAGGCCCCGGCGATGGCTTCCTGTTCGGCGAGGGGTGGTACAGGTACGTATATCTTTGTCCTCAGATTGTCATTGTATAGCCTCGCAACTGTGCCTCCGTGTGAAACCGCCCATTTTGTGACTTGATAACGGTGCCAGAGATATGCATTTGTTGTCCTTGATTCATCGTTTTCGATCCACACGATGTTACTGTCTTGGAAGTAAGCGGGCTCTCCATCGTAAACCACCGCTCTTCCGATCGTTCCTGCTGCTGATATCAACACGTCGCCTTTCTTTGGGAACGAGTATTTCCGTTTGAATTCGTCAAACAAAGCACGACTGATGAAAGCGTCCGCAACACTATCGAAGGTTCCGATCTTGTAGAAGGGCACGTCGCCATGTTCTCGCGTCTGGTGCTTCAAAACCCGCTTGCACATGCGGACGCCACCGATCTCCCCGAGCGTCTTTACCTCCCAATCCTCCGGGATGACACCCACCTCTGTCTGCTTAAACCCTAGTTTCACTTCCATGGGAACCCCATCCTATCCAAGTGCCCCTTGACTTTCTCCTCAAGCTCGGCAACGCGGTCCACCATCTGCGGCATCGGCGTCTCGTAGCGTTCGGCAAGCTCCTTCACGCGTCGGGTAAGCGCCTGGCTCACGCGGTCCATCTCGCCGTGGATGGCGGCATCGAGGGCGGCGAGCCATTTATCATCCGCCACGAGCGTCTTCACCTCGTCCTCGGAGAGCGTGGGGTATTTGTCATACGCCTTTGCGTCGAGGTCGGCCTCCGCCTCTTTTAGTTGCTTCTTGAGCGCGGCTTCCTCATCGGCAAGCTTCAGCCATTCATTGAGGACGGCCGCTTCGTCCGCGGCATCCTTGTCGCCCTTGATCTCCTTCAGCCGCGCGGCGACGTTCGCCCTGTTCACCTTGTCAAGCTCGGAGAAACCGCCTTCCTCGCCGCCATGCTCCTCCTCCATCTCCTCGATCTTCGCCTTGATGCTATCAAGCTCCGTGGCAAGCGCATCTATAGCCGCCTGCTCTTTGGCGAAGTAGCGGGCAACGATAAGTCCTTTAGGTAGCAGGTCGCACGCCCAGCCCTTGTCCACCTGCTTGCCCGGTTTGTCGTCCTTTCCTTTCTTTGTTTCAATTTTGCGGTACGTCTCGGCCTTCCAGCCGTCGTCGGAAATAAGATAGCAGTCGTCCTGCATGGTCGCTGCCCAGTAATCCATGAGGTGCTGATAGACGTCGTAGCTGTCGATGAGCGGCTTCCCGGCGTAGTGGGCCAGCAGGTCCTCGGCGAGCGCGGCGATGACGTCCCTGGGATGGAAGCCCTTCGCGAGGGCCCTGAGCGACTTCGCGCTCTTTTTCCGCCAGGCGGCGAAGTGCGCGTTCATGCCGGCAATGAATGCGGCGAACTCCGGGTGTTCATAGATCGCGGCCTTGATGGCCGTCTTTTCCACGGCGAGGTCGAGGTAGCCCGGCCGGTTGTCCCTGAACAGGGTCGCGCGAAGCGCAGGACAGACCTCCCAGTAGCGCTGGAGAGCGTCCACGTCGGCCGCGGGGATGCCGCCTTTCAGGTGGCCCTCGATATCCTGGAGGTCCTCCGGCTGGGTGCTGTCGATGTAGCGCGGCAGGTTCAGGTTGTACTCGTTCTTCTCGATCTCCGCGAAGCTCACCATGCGCGCGTATTTGGGCGCCTCGAGCTTCCGGTTGAAGGTGTCGACGATCCTGTGGATGTCCTGTGCGCGCAGGCGGTTCTTGGGGCCGTCCTTCATGAAGCCCGCGCTCGCGTCGACCATGAAGACGCCCTTACGCGCCGCTGCCTCTTCCTTGTCGATGACCACGATGCAGGCCGGTATTCCCGTGCCGTAAAAAAGGTTCGACGGCAGGCCGATGATGCCCTTGAGGTAGCCCTTGCGGACGAGGTTCCGTCGGATCTCCGCCTCGGCGCCGCCCCGGAAGAGCACGCCGTGGGGAAGGATGCACGCGCCTTTCCCCGCGCTCCTCAGCGAGCGGACGATGTGCAGCAGATACGCGTAGTCGCCCTGCTTCGCCGGCGGCACCCCGAAGCTGGTGAAACGCCCGTGCGGATCGTTCATGGGATCGAGTCCCGTGCCCCATCGCTTGTCGCTGAACGGCGGATTCGCCACCACGTAGTCGAACGTCTTGAGCGCGTCGCCGTCCCTGAACTTGGGGTCCGCCAGGGTGTTCCCCTGTACGATGAGCGCCTCGGGATTGTTATGCAGGATCATGTTCATCCGCGCAAGGCCCGACGTCGCGGCATCCTTCTCCTGCCCGTAGATCGTCACCTTCGTCCTGGCCTCGTCGGCCACCTTGAGGAGGAGCGAGCCCGAGCCGCAGGTGGGGTCGTAAACCGTGGTGGCGGCGCTCGTCTTCGCCTCGCGTATGCCCAGGATCTGCGCCATGATGCGGCTCACCTCGGCCGGCGTGTAGAACTGCCCCTTGCTCTTGCCGCTCTCGGTGGCAAAGTGA
>CALMJO010000516.1 GCA_937864375.1 uncultured Spirochaetota bacterium | reverse complement strand
CCTTTGAGGTATTGTTAATCGCGCTCATCGTGGCGTTTAAGTCCATTATGCTGGTGCTGCTTTTCCGCGCCTTTTCCATCACCTCGGAGGTTTTATTGAGCGCTGAGCCTATGCGCTCCTCCATAGCGGTCTCGATGGAGTCAAAATTGCCGCTTTTGCTTGAAAGGGCGGATATGGCATTGAACTGGTTCTCGATGCTGGTTATGACCATCTCGAGTCCGGATGTGAATTCCTCAATCGTTGCATTTATTTCTTCAATGGAAGCCGCCTGGCTCTGGATGTTATCCGCGAATTTTTGCGTCATCGAGGAAATATGATTGGAAGAATTGTTGAGCCTCACGTACAGGGTCCTCAGGTATTTAATATATGACCGGTGGTTTGCCCGTAACCGTTCTGCATCATCGAATACCGCCCCCGCAATTCCATGGGCGCGCTTCAATCCTCTTGACGCCATCATGCACAGGACTGACACGATCGCCACCAGCGCGGCACCGGGAAGAAAAAAAGCGATTCCCGCGGGCGCCATGAGCACTCCCGCAATTAGGCCAAAACAGGCCAGCGCGGCCGCAAGGGCGGCGAAGATCATAATTCGCCTTATCGAAGTCATTCCGGTTAAAAAAAGAGCGCTAGTGTTTTCCTGGTCATTCATTGAGCTTCTCTCCCCTTCCCTGGCAGTTTTTTCTTTTCTTTTCGCGCGCGCCTTTTTTTCATGCCGTGGCAAATGTTTATACCGCGCATGCGGGGGCATGCGCGGTAATGAGAACAGTCCCGGCAGTCGATCTTCACAGCTTTGGCTTTATTATTTTCCATGCCTCATCCATTATCGCTATGAGGGTCTTCCCGTCCTTCTCCGTGTAGTCGGTGCTCTTGTTCCCGACCCCCGCGACGGCCACTATCTTGCCGTTAACGGTAACGGGTACGTTCATATGGCGTATCACCTTGACATGGCCTTCCGGGTATCCCTTCTTGGTGGGTTTCTTGCTGCCCGCATAGTCGTTGGTTATGACTATGTTTCGCTCGCGTACCGCGTCTCCCCAGAGACCCGTCTCTTCCAGAAGATAGACTATAGGTTTGTCGATGGATGAGCACGCGTCCATGGCGGACTTGGACCACCCGGTCATGGTAAGCATGTCCTCGTCGTCATTCATGGTCGCAAAATAGGAGATTTTACTTTCCATGACCCGCTCGATTTCGCCGAGCATCGCGGTCAGCAGTTCGTCTTTTGAGGCGTTTTTCATGGCCTGAAGCTTCTGTATCGCAGCCTGCATAACAACCCCCTTATGGTTGAATTGGTGTGCGCCGGGGAACAAGGCGAGCCGGCACTGCACTATAAGTCTCTCAAATGGTGCTTCTTGAACGGAGCCAGGGCTATGGGGAACTATTGATCAAGCAGCGCTTTAGACAATAAGCCCTGGTTTCTTGAATTATGCCTCCTTTTCATTTATTCGCCGCGCTCACGCACACGCCACGGCGCTTTCGTTGGTCGTACACCGATGACAATAATGCTGCAAAACGCCATATGAATACTATCAGCATAATCCAGTTGTTGCAATTTTTTTTTTGAAATAAACAATTCGAAGGAGCCGTCAGAAAAAGATGCGAATTCGCGAGGGCACCTGGGCCTAACCTGCAATGCCTGGATTGAGCCGTGCAGCGCGGAATGGCATTCTGCGTTGCGGGAGGCCTGGGGTACGCATATCTCCCCCCTTTTTCGAATTGACTGCAAAAAAGTCATCAGAATACAGGAATTGCCGTAAAATACGGTAATAAATCCTAGTAAGACTATAAAAATTGCATTAATTACATGCTTCTTGCCAAAAAAGTATTGACGGAAAACAGTGTCACTTGTTTTATTGTGACAAGATTCGTACCGGGTCAAGGAATTGAAGGCTTGATTCGGTGGTTGAACGATTTCCAGGCAGCCGGAAAAGGGGTCAGAGCCCCGGCAGCCTGCGAAAATCCGGAGCGCCACTCCAAAAACCGGCTCAAAGGAGCGAGGAATGAGAACAAAGGAACAGTATCTCGAGGGACTGAAGAAGCTGCGCAGAAACCTCTACTACAACGGATCGAAGATCGACCGCGTGAGCGAGCCGCAGATGAACGCGCTCAACGTCATGTGCGAGACCTTCGACGCGACCACCGATCCCGAGCTCAGGGACCTGTGCACCGCCACCTCGCACCTCTCGGGGAACACGATCAACCGGTTCAACCACATTCACCAGAACACCGACGACCTCCACAAGAAGCAGAACATGACGAGGGCCCTGTGCCGCAAGGTGGGCTTCTGCATCCAGCGCTGCATGGGCATAGACGGCACCAACGCGATCAACGCGGCGTCCTTCGAGGCCGACAAGGTGCGGCCCGGCGAAACGAACTACCACCAGAACTTTTTGAAATGGCTGCGCTGTTTCCAGGACAACGACCTGGTGGGCTGCTGCGCGCAGACCGACATGAAGGGCGAGCGACTCAAGAGGCCCAAGGAACAGGCCGACCCCGACATGTACGTGCACGTGGTCGAGAAAAAGAGCGACGGCATCGTGGTGCGCGGCTGCAAGCTCCACATCTCCGAGGCATCCATCGCGGACGAGATACTCGTGATCCCCACCAGGGCGCTGGGCCCCGACGAAAAGGACTACGCCGTAGCCTTTGCGCTCCCGGCCGACTGGGAGGGCATCAAGCAGGTGGTGCACGTGCACCCGCAGCGCGGGCGCGAGCACTTCAAGCGCGGCTTCGACATAGGCTACACCGACTCCTACATCATCCTGGACGACTGCTTCGTGCCGTGGGACCGCGTGTTCCTGTGCGGCGAGAACGATCACGGCGGGATGTGCGCGCTCCTCTTCGCGCTCTTCCACCGCCACAGCTACTCCGGCTGCAAGCCCGCGGTGGGCGACGTCTACCTGGGGCTCGCCGCCCTCGCGGCGCGGCACAACGGTATCTCCAGGGCGCCGCACGTGAAGGAGATGTTCGCGGAGTTCATCAAGACGACCGAGCTGGGCTACGCCGCGGGATTCACCGCGAGCGCCATGGGCAAGCCCGAGGTCTACATCCCCGGCCTGGGCCCCGTGCCCTACGGTCCCGGGAGCTGCATACCCAACTCGATCTACGCGAACGTGGGGCGCTGCCTCACCGGCGAGGCGGTGTACGAGGAGAAGGAGATGCTCTGCAACATCGCGGGCGGCTACCCCTCGACCTTCCCGTACGAGAAAGACCTGTTAAATCCCGAGCTCAAGCCCCTGCTCGACAAGTATTTAAAGAGAAACCCGAACATGCCGGTGGAGGAGCAGATCAAGTTCTGGATGTTCTTCGCCGACTATACCTGCTCGTCGCTCGCGGGCGCCATGGACTACGGCTCCTATCACGGCGGCGGCTCGCCCATCATGGAGCAGATCGCGATCACGTCGCAGTACGATATCAAGAGCCGCGAGCACCTGGTCAACTACCTCGCGGGCGTCGAGAAGCTGAAGCCCGGCACCTTGACAAAGTTCTAGGCTTTTTGAAAGGCCAGGCTTTACGGAAAGGGAGATGAAGAGATAACGTCAACGGCGATGGAAGAGATGAAAGGATAGAGTGGTTTTGTTAATGGCCGAAGATATTCTAAAGCAACAGGCAAACCCTTAATCCTTATCTCCTCCATCCCCAGCTCCCCCTTTCCCGCCAGGCTCATTGGTCCGAATGAGCACGTGACAAAGGAATATAGCTTCACGGAAAGGGAGATGAAGAGATAACGGCAACGGCGATGGAAGTGATGGGAAGGATTTGATTTGCTGGAACCATGACAATTCCTTAATCTCTTCCATCTCCTCGATCCCCCCATCCCCCTTTCCTTAATGCCTGATTATTGGAGGAGCATGCCATGGAAAAAATCGATTTCAATCTCAAGGGAAAGATCGCGCTCATCACGGGGGCGAGCCGCGGGATAGGCGAGGCCATCGCGATGACGCTCGCCGACTACGGCGCGCACTGCATCCTGGTGAGCCGCAAGGCCGACGCGCTCGAAGGGGTCGCGAAGAAAATAGCCGAACGCGGCGGGAGCGCCGAGGTGATGGCGTGCAACGTGGGTGACCTTTCGAAGATCGAGGGGATGTTCGCGCAGATCAGGCAGCGGTTCGGGAAACTGGACATCCTCATCAACAACGCGGCCACCAACCCGTACTTTGGCGAGATGACGGGAGCCGACGAGGGCGTGTGGGAGAAGACCTTCGACGTCAACCTGAAGGGCCCCTTCTTCCTTATAAAGCATGCCGTGCCGCTCATGACGGAATCGGGGGGCGGCTCCATAGTGAACGTGTCGTCGGTGAACGGCATGAAGCCGGCGCCCTACCAGGGGATATACTCCATCACGAAGGCCGGACTCATCTCGATGACCCAGGCCTATGCGAAGGAATTGGCCGCGCGTAACATCCGGGTGAACGCGCTCCTACCCGGCCTCGTGGACACGAATTTCTCGAAGGCGATCATGCAGAACGAGGACATCCACAACTTCGCGATCAGGAGCATTCCCATGAACAGGCATGCGGTGCCGCGCGAGATCGCGGGCGTGGTCCTGTACCTGGTGTCGGACGCCGCGTCGTTCACGACCGGCGGGAGTTTCGTGGTTGACGGCGGCGCGCTGGCGTAAAGCATATTCCGCGGACCATACTTCACGGAAAGGGAGATGAAGAGATAACGGCAGCGGCGATTGAAGAGATGAAGGATTTGAGTGGCGGTAGAGTCATCAAGTCCTTTTCTCTTTAATCTCCGCCATACTCGTTGCACACATGAGTACGTAAGAAGGAACAATGCTTCACGGAAAGGGAGATGATGAGATAACGGCAGCGGCGATTGAGGAGATGAAAGGAATGGATTGGCGGGAACAATGACAAATCCTTTATCTCTTCCATCTCCTCGATCCCCCCATCCCCCTTTCCTTAATGTTTAAGGAGGAATCATGCATATTGACGACGTCAAAAAAGTTCTCATCATCGGGGCGGGCACGATGGGGCAGCAGATCAGCGTGCCCTGCGCGCTTTCGGGCTACCAGGTTTCCATCTACGACATCAAGGAGGAGGCGCTCGCGACCGCGGTGAAGCGGATCGGGAAGCTCCTGGACGGCTTCGTCGCCTTCAAGAAGATCACCCGCGAGGAGGCCGATGCGGCGCTCGCCCGGATAAGCGCCACGACCGACCCCGCGGCCGCCGCGAAGGACGCCGACATCGTGAGCGAGAGCGTCCCCGAGAACCCCGATCTCAAGAAGAAGATCTTCGCGCAGTTCAACGAGCTCTGCCCCCCGCACACGGTATTCACCACCAACTCGTCGACGCTTCTGCCTTCCATGATCGCCGCGGACACCGGGAGGCCGGACAAATTCCTCGCCTATCACTTTCACGACATCAGGATGACCAACGTGGTTGACGTCATGCCGCACAAGGAGACCTCGCCCGAGGCCGTGGAGCTCGTCCGCCGGTTCGCGCTCAGGACAGGCCAGGCGCCCATCATGCTCCAGCGGGAGCACTCGGGCTACGTGTTCAACGCGATGATCGGGTCGGTGTTCCTGTCGGCCCAGTCGCTCGCCGCCAACGGGGTCGCCACTGTGGAGGACATCGACCGCGCGTGGATGGGCGTGACCCACATGTTCATGGGGCCCTTCGGCATGATGGACAGCGTGGGGCTCGAGACCGTATGGCACATAACGCACTACTGGGCCGAGCGCCACAAGGACCCGCAGGCGATCAAGAACGCGGAATTCGTGAAGGCCTACGTGGACAGGGGACGCCTGGGGCAGAAGACCGGCGGCGGTTTCTACGACTACCCGGACCCGCTGTATGGGAAGCCGGATTTTCTTTCAGGCGGGAAGAAGTTGTAAGGAAAGGGAAATAGGGGGATTGAAGAGATAGGGGGGATAACGGCGTAAGACCGGGTTGAGCGTAGAAGCTCCATTAATGCTTTTCCGCCCGCGCGCTGTCAGTCCCCATTATCATCTCTTCGGCTGCCGAACCGGGTTCCCTCGGAGCTTTTAAGGGGAGCCGGCGCAGCGCGTGTTTTACAAGAAGATAAGGCGTCCCCGATGCGGGTTTTCGAGACAATGAACAAAGATGTGATCCGGTTGATAGAAGAAGGGAACCTGGATACGGCTGCCTGAAAACCCGGACGCTGGTCGGCCATTAACTATTTCAATCTTAGCCTTTATCTCTTCAATCGCCTTTCTCCATCCCGTCATCCCCCTTGAAGGGCGCCACCGGAACCGGCGTCGAACACGGTGGCGCTTCCCGTGACGACCAGGGAAAAGGGGGAATAGGCGCCCATGGAAGGGGAAACCGTCCTGATCATAGACGACGAGGCGCAGATCCGCAGGTTCCTGAGGATAGGCCTGGAGAGCCGGGGCTACCGAGTGTGCGAGGCCGGGGACGGCGCCGCGGGCCTCACCGAGGCCGTTATGCGAAAGCCAGACATCATCCTCCTGGACCTGAACCTTCCCGACATGGGGGGCGCCCTGGTGCTGGAAAAGCTCAGGGAATGGTACCGCTCGCCGGTGCTGGTGCTCACCGTGCGCGAATCCGAGCAGGACAAGATAGAACTCCTCGACCGCGGGGCGGACGATTACATCACCAAGCCCTTCAACATGGGAGAGCTCCTTGCGCGGATCAGGGCCGTGTTAAGGAGATCGCAGAAGGAGCCGGACGAGCCGGTCTTCACGACAGGCGGGCTCGTCATCGATTGCGCGAAGCGGACCGTGGCCGTGGCGGGGACCGCGGTAAAGTTCACGCCGCTCGAGTACGATCTCCTGAGGCTCTTCGCGAAGAATGCCGGCAAGGTGCTCACCCAGCGCCAGATCATGCGCGAGGTCTGGGGGCCGGGCATGGAGAGCGAAACGAGCTACCTCCGGGTCTACGTCGCCGCGCTCAGGAAAAAAATCGAGGAGGACCCCTCGCGTCCGCGCCTCATCGTCACCGAGCCGGGGGTCGGGTACCGGTTCGTCGTCGATTGACGGTGATTCCCGCCCTGCAGGTTGAAAACCGGCAGGGGCCTTGACGGTGCCGGGAGCCGATTCGCATTACGGCCGTTCCATCCGGGCGGAATTACTGAAACCCGGACTTGGAAATAGTAACATTGTTATTGAAAAAGTATAAAATTCGTAACAATGTTTTCTTATTGACAAATTCACGGTTCTGTTCCACAAGGATTGCGGTGCGCAAGCCGCGGCCCGGGGGGCGCGGACACATGAACCGCAGGGAGGACTCGATGAGCTGGAAAAACCTGGACCTGACGTGGCATTACGTGGAAAAGTGGGCGGACAAGTCGCCCGGCGCCGAGGCGCTGGTGTTCGAGGAGACCAGGCTTACCTGGGCCGACTTCAAAAAACGGGTCGACCTGACCGCGAAGGCCTTCCTCGATGCGGGAGTGAAGAAGGGCGACCGGGTCGCGCTGCTCTCCATGGCGCGCACCGAGTTCCAGGTCACCTACATGGCGGCGAACAAGGTTGGGGCCGTCTGGATGGGGCTCAATCCCAAGCTGACCCTCGACGAGATTCGCTACCAGGTGAACGACGCGAAGCCCTCGGTACTAATAGCCGTCCGCGATTTCATGGGAACCGACCTTGCACCTTCCATAACCGCGCTCATGAACGAATGCCCCTTCATCAATAAAACACTGATCGTCGGCTCTCCCCTCGATGGCACGGAGCAGTTCGAGGAGTACGCGGGCAAGGACCGCGCGCATCTCGACGCGGCGCTCGACGAGCGGGCGTCGTCGGTGAAGGGCGCGGACAGCGCGCTCCTCATGTACACCTCGGGCTCCACCGGGAAGCCAAAGGGTGTTGTCCACACCCATACGAGCATCATCGAAAACATCAAGGTCGAGGTGGTTAAATTCTACTTCCACGAGGGCGGCCGCGCGCTCCTGCATTTTCCCATCAATCACGTGGCCGCGGACGTGGAGATAGGATTTGGCGCGATCCTGGCGGGCGCCTGCATCGTCTGCATGGACCGCTTCGATCCGGCCGCGACGCTCGCGATGGTCCAGAAGGAAAAGCTCCAGGTTATAGGCCAGGTCCCGGTCATGTTCCTGCTGGAGATGATGCAGCCCTCGTGGGGACAAACGGACTGGAGCGGCATCGAGCTCTTCGCCTGGGCCGGGGCCGCCGCCCCGCGCCCCATGCTGGAGGCGCTTTCCGGCATCGCCAAAAAGACCGGCGCGAACCTCATCACCGGGTACGGGAGCACCGAGGTGTGCGGATTCGTCACCTACACCGAAAAGGGCGACGACGACGAGACGCTCCTCACCACCGCGGGAAAGATCGCGCCGCCCTTCGAGCTCAAGATCGTCGACGACGAGCGCAGGGAACTGCCCGACGGGCAGGTGGGCGAGATCGCCGTGCGCGGGGCGTTCATGTTCAAGGAATATCTCAACAATCCCGCGGCGACCGCCGAGGTGCTCGACCGCGACGGCTGGTACTACACGAGCGACCTCGCGTTCAGGGACGCGAAGGGCTACATCCACATCACGGGAAGGAAGTCCGAGATGTTCAAGACCGGCGGCGAGAACGTCTACCCGCGCGAGGTGGAGGACGTGATCGAGTCGCACGACGCCGTCATCTTCGCCGCGGTGATGGGCGTGCCCGACGACGTCTACCAGGAGGTGGGCTGGGCCTTCGTGATGCTCACGCCGGGGAAAACGGCGACTGAGGACGAAATCCGCGACTTCTGCAAGACGAAGCTCGCGAATTACAAGGTGCCCAAGAAGTATTTCGTGCGGCCGCTCCTGCCCCTGCTCGCCAGCGGCAAGGTGAACAAGCTCGCGCTCAGGGACGAAATCAACGGGATGCTGAAGAAATAATCCCGGTTCCGGGAATGTCATTGGGAGAACAGACATGAAGATCGACCCTTCGTTCGTCGGGATGCCGCTCAGGGATTATAAAACCACGGTCGACTGGCGCCGCACGATGAACTACGCCGCCGCCGTGGACGACGGGAACCCGCGCTACTTTGACGACTCGGACGGGAAGAGGGTGATCGCGCCGCCCATGTTCGCGGTCGCCGTCACCTGGCCCGTCTCCGAGCGCATCTGGGAGTTCATCGACGACGAGCACTTCCCGCGCGAGGTGCTGCAGACACAGGTCCATTACACCGAGCACCTGGCTTTCCACCGTCCCGTCGCGCCGGGGGACGCGCTCACCGTGAAGGGACGCATCGCCGCGATCACGCCGCACCGCGCGGGAACGGTCTGCGTCATACGCTTCGACGCGCTGGACGGGGACGGGAAGCCGGTCTTCACAGAGCACATCGGCGCGATGCTGCGGGGCGTGGAGTGCGCAGGCGAGGGACGGGGCGGCGCCGACGTGCCGGCGGTCCCGGAGATGGACGTTCCGGCAGCGCCGGTGTGGGAGCGCGCCGTGACGATCGACCGGATGCGTCCCTTCGTCTACGACGGCTGCACGAACATCTACTTTCCCATCCACACCTCCGTGGGGTTCGCGCGCATGGTGGGCCTGCCCGACATCATTCTGCAGGGGACCGCGACGCTCGCCTACGCCGCGCGCGAGCTCACCAGCAGCGAGGCCGGCGGCGCGCCGGAAAGGCTCAGGGAGCTCGCCTGCCGCTTCACGGACATGGTCGTTCCCCCCGGAGAGATTCGGGTGCGGCTTGCCGGGAAGAGGTCGGAGGAGGGTGGGACTCACCTCTTCTTCGACGTCGTCAACGACAGGGGCGGGCGCGTCCTGAGCCGCGGATACGCACGGCTTGACTGAGGGGGGGGAAACCGTTGAGCCCCGGAAAAGGGGCTTGAGCCTTTACGCGGCATGGTGAAGAATTGCGCGCATGAACAGGAAGCGGAAAAAAACCGCGCGCCCGCGCCGCGACTTAAAGGCGCCCGCGCCGCTCCCCGAAAAGCTCAAGGCCAGGCTCTACCCGGCCGTGCTCGACCTGTTCGCGCATAACGACTTTCACCAGGTGAACATGCGCGAGATCTACGACAAGTCGGGCATAAGCCCCAGCACAATCTACCGCTATTTCCCCTCGAAGGAGGACCTGCTCTTCGCCATACTCGACGAGAAGATCGGCGAGATCGGCGCGCTCGTTCCCGAACAGATCAGGGGGCTGGAGAGCACCAGGGAGATTTTCCGGAAGATATTCTGGATCACCATGGACTACTACGACCGCAATCCCGGCGTCGCGGTCACGGCCTTCATCACGGTGCCCATGCGGACCTGGATGAAGGAAAAATCGTACGTGCGCCTGGACGCCGCCGCCATCCTGAACGAGGTCGTGGAGAAGGGCAGGGAGCGGGGCGAGCTTGACCCGGCGCTTGGCGCGGGACAGATCATGGACCAGTACTACATGCACTGCTACCGCCAGATTCACCAGTGGTACTTCAGGGGGATGAAGCGTCGCCTGGCGGACGGCATCCCCGGGTTTTTCGAGGTTTTCTGGAAGACGGTGAGCGCCCCAGGGAAGGACAAACTCCAGTGAAAAGCGTAAACCAGGGGCGCATGTGTAAGAGTGGGAGATGGGGGGATGGAAGGGATCAGGGGATAAAGGGTTTTAGACATCCGCCTCTGCCATTTTGAACACCGTCGTTTGGGGTGAGAAATCCTGCCCCCCATCGACGTTCAACAAGATTTTTCCCTGCGGTCGAAATGACGTCATTTTACCGGCTATCTCATTCCTCCATCTCTTCAATCGTCGTTGTTCTTTTATCTCATCTTCTCCCTTGAAGGGCGTATCCGGATGAGGCATTGATAGTACCCCGATCTCACTCCTCTTTTTTCCTGAACAGTCCCGCCGCGCCCATGATGTTGAGCACGAGGCCCACGCCATTGATCAGGATCGCGAGGGCCCAGGCGAGAGTTGAACTGTACCCCTGGAGGCCGGAAAAATAATTCATCACGTGCTTCGCTACGCCGCCGTAGCCGATCACGACGACGGCGATCGCCATGAGGATGCGGTAAAGTATCACGTATCCCATTGAGCCCGGGAGCAGGCACAGGTAGTAGGCGCCCATCACGAGTGCGCCGCTTACAGGCGCGGTGGGGGCGAGCGCGACGCCGTGAAGGCTCAGGCTTGCGTAGCTTACCAGGTTGTAAATGATTCCCGCGATTGCGTAGGCGACCTGCATCTGCAACAGCCGTTTGAGTGTCATGGCGTCCTCTCCCCCGATGAATCGGTACCGTGAATGATAGGGCATACCGCGAAGGATGTCAAGGCCCTGCCCGGGTAAGCGGGGCGCGCATCATCCAAGCTCCAGCTCGTAGCGCTGCTCGACGAGATCGCGTCCCCACAGGCGCGCGGTCCGATCCTCCCGGAACGCGAAGCCCCGGCTCCGGTAGAGGCGAAGCGCCGCGGGGAGGATGTCCAGCGTCCAGAGCGTGATGCGCGCGTAGCCTTTTTCACGGGCGAACGCGATGAGCTCGTCCAGCATGCGCGCCCCAAGCCCCGCACCGCGCTCTTCTTCTTTCAACAGGAACCAGCGAAGCTGTCCCGCGGCCGCGTCCGATTCGACGAGCGCGATGGAACCGATGAGCCGGCCGCCGCGCTCGGCGATCCAGATCTGTTCGCGGGGGTTTGAATTCATGATGAAGCGGGAGAGCGGCCCGGCGACGTAGGCCTCGAATGTATGGTCGAAGCCGTGCTCGCGGGCGTACTCGACGCCGTGGAGCGCGATTACGGCGCCCGCGTCGCCGGGATTGAGAATGGTCCTGAATGTGATCGCGTGGTCCTGCTTTCCCCTGGGCATGTGGAATTGTACCCGTTCCCGCACGCCCTGTCAAGATGCGCTCAGGCGAAGACGATCTCCCGCCCGGTTCATTTCCTGACCGGCAGGCGCAGGCAGCCGAACTTCGCTCCGTCCGGCGTCGCGGCCGACAGCGCCCGCCTCCATGCGGCGGCAGAACGCCTCCTCACCGGCGCGGCGGATAGCCGGGCGCGACGAACTCGTCGTAGACCTCGCGGGCGAGCGCGCGCGCGGCCGGGATGCCGGGGGGATCAAGACCGCGTATTTCCATGGGCGCGGGATGACGCGAATAAGCCCCCGGAGCCGGGAGGAGGCCGGCGGTCAAAATATGGCTTGCGAATTTCCGGGAAGGTCGTACCGTTATTCAGCCTTCAGCGCCAGGAGATAGGGCACCATGAACATCATTGCGATCCTTTTCCTTGTCACCGCGTTCGTTTGCTTCGAGAGCGCCGTCACGGTGTTCCGGCTGAACCGCCGGTCGAGGGTCAACCGGCTCTATGCGGCGGCCACGTTCGCGTACACCGTTTCTTCCGTCATCTACGTGCAGATGCTCCTGGCGCCCGACATCGATTCATGCTGGATCTGGTATCGCGCCTTCGTTACGATCCTTCTCCTCGTGTTCGCCCTGACCACTCACTGCTTCATCGAGCTGACGCGCTTCGCGGGGCTCTCGCGCAGCCGCTTCTTCCTCGCGTCTCTTTACGGGTCGGGGCTCGCGATCGCGGTGATCGTTGCGGTGTTCGTCCCGGTCGCCTCCGGTTTCACGCGCACACCGTGGGGATGGGGCATGGTATATAACACCGCCTCGCCCTGGACCTGGATCGCGTTCAATTACTCATCGATCGGGCTCGTGCTTGCGATTGTCGCGCTGGCCTGGTGGAGGAAAGCTGCGCCGGGCGAGCGCGAGAGGAAGCAGGCCGGCGTGCTGCTCGGGGCGGGCATAACGGCCATCGTACTTGATGCGGCCAAGAACGCGTTCCCGATCTTCCTGTCGCAGGAGATGCAGATACTGTTCGGCGACGCGTATCACCAGGTGGTGTCGATCTTATTCCTCGCCGCGATCCGCTACGCGATCTGGAAATACAGGCTCATGGCCGTCATCCCCGAGAGTCCATCCGCGGAGCTCTTAGCGGGGATGAGCGACGCCATTTTCCTTACCAATTGCCGCGGGGACGTCGTGTTCATGAACGCGCATGCGCAGGAGTTGACCGGGAACACGGCACGGGGAGACGAGAAGCAGTCGATATTCGGGCTGTTCGGCGTGCGGGAATCGTTCAGGCGGGACCTGGAGGACATTGTTGCGGGGAAGAGCCCGGCCCATCCCCTGACGCTCACCGTCGGGGAGAACGGGGGCGCTCAGGCGGTCGAGCTTTCGCTCCACGGCGTCCGGAACGAGAACGGGCAGTGCATAGGCACGCTCGCCATCGCGCGCCGGCAGGAAGGGCTGGGCGATCTCCAGTCCCGGCACGGCCTCTCGGGCCGGGAGCTGGAGGTGCTGCTCCTCCTCTCCGGCGGGCTCTCCGCCGCCCAGATCGCCGAAGAGTGCGACATCTCCCTCCAGACCGCGAAGACGCACATCCACAACATCTACCGCAAGACCGGGCTCAGGAACCGCGTGGAGCTCGCGAACCTCCTGAACAGGAACATCTGACGGCATCCCTGCCGCAGAGCGCGTGCCGAAAAAATTTATTCCTCTCAATCGTTCGATGGATATACACGACCGAAGCGCCATGTATAAAATACCCGCATGCGTGGAGGCACCGCCGCTTGCAATATGGTGAACTTTTTATTAAGGCGCGGCGGTCATAGATATACGGCGGAGGCCGGGCCGGTATTGTCGCGCGCGAACCGGTTTCCAGGGCCTCCGCGACGCGGGGTGCGCGTTCCAGCCGCGCTTTAAGGCTGGAAATACAGAGAAAGCGGCACATTGAGCATTGTCCACATTCAAGCGCGGAATACCCCATTCGATCGTTTCTTTCATTCATTGAGCCTAGAGCGCGGACCGGTGTCCGCACAGGGGATGCATGCGTTTCCAAACCCTGCATGGCCTTTTTAGTGCGGCTTGCCGGTCCCGCGAAGAACATACAGGAGCGGAATCTATGATCAAACGACTGGTATGTGCGCTTGCCCTGTGCGCGGCCCTTGCCTCGCCGGGTATGGCCGACGATAAGGTGCGCATTGCGGTGATGGACCTGCAGGCCAGGGGGGTGCCCGAAACGCTCGCGAGCACGGTATCGGCGCTGGTGCGCTCCGAGATCGTGAACACGGGGCTTTTCACCGTGGTGGAGCGCGAGCAGATCAACGAGATCATGAAGGAGCAGGGGCTGCAGATGTCGGGCTGCACCGAGCAGGCATGCGCGGTGCAGATGGGACGATTGCTGTCCGCGCGCAAGATGCTGGTGGGCGAGCTGAACGCGGCGGGCGGGAGCTTCGTGGCCACCATCCGCATCGTGGACGTGGAGCTGGGCGTCTCCGAGTTCGCCGCGGACGAGACGGCGGTTTCGGCCGACGACATTCCACGCGCCTCGAAGGCGATCGCAGGGAAGCTCACGGACAAGATCCAGGAGAAGCTCGCGGGCGACCGGATGCGCGCGGGATGGACGCCTGCGGGGTACTACCTGAGGGTGATCGTCCCGGGATGGGCGCAAATTTATACAG